>CAZXOR010000001.1:0-15208 GCA_964642395.1 uncultured Methanomassiliicoccales archaeon
GACTTCTCGTCCAGGAGGATGATGATCTCTCGACTCCATGACGAAGGCATGCTTCGCCGAACGAGCGACATCCGCCAGAAGATGATCGGGACGATTAGTAACTCACACACGCACATACGTGAGTACCCCAGCGTGTGCGCTAGCACGCTACCGAATATAAGTGACAACTCAGGTTAAAAAGACATGAACAATCAGCGGCCGCTAATGTTCGCGACCGCGTGCACGCGCGTATACGGGTATCAATTGACAAATTCAAGCTGAATTTTTCGGGTGTGATGGTGCCAGTAAGGCGCAAGCAGGACATTGCCCGCTAGATCATGAATTGCACTGGTTGAACATGACCGCCGCTTCGATAATGTCGAACGAGAAGATGTGAGTGAAAAGCGGGAGGAGCTAGTTCCTCCCTTTTTAATTTCGGGTTCTCAGCGCCTGGACTTCGGCCTCCCGTAGTTCTTCACGGGCTTACGGTAAACCCAGACCATGACCAAGGCTAAGACGACGATCACAACCACCAGGAGCGCAATGATCCAGGTGTAGTCATTGTCGCCGATGTAGAAGGTGTACACGGTTCCCAGGTCCTCGATGTCTACCATATTCCCACCGTCTACCGAAGCGATGTAGAACTCATAGGTTCCCGTGCTGGCATCAGTGATCCATTCATAGGTGATGGTGGTAGTACCGTTAGAATCGAGGTCGATGCTAGTGAGGCTGTCGTCCATCCTCTCGCCGTCGACGTAGAAGTAGATGTCGTATCCTCTGAGGGGACTGTCGGAGTTGTTGGTCAGGGCGACCGACAGCGTAATAGGCTCCACCACGCTGATGGCGAATTCCTCGGCCCTCGTGATTGTCTCCTCATGGATCGTCTCCTCCCCCTCGTCATCGGTCTCGGTGTAGGTGACTTCCACTTCGAACTCGACGATCAAGGTGCAGCTGCCGGCGTCATTGGGGACGGACACTGTCAACGTCTCGGCAACGCCGTTGTCCAGATTGCCTAAGCATGGGTTGACGTCGTTGCTGACGGTGTCTCCGTTGCTGTCAACCAGCCTGGCAGTGTAGGATATGGACATGCTCAGGTTCCGGTAGTCGTCGAAGTCGTGGTTGGTGTAGATAATCTGATACTCGACATCGTCGCCGACCCCGATCACTGTCTTTTCTCCACTAATGTTTGCGAAGTCCGCGTCCACCCCCTGAGTGGGGATGAGACAAATGGCGACTATCGCCAAGACGGCGACGGCCGTTGTGATCTTGTTTAGTTTCTGTATGTAAACACTCCCCTCTTGATTGCGAGCCAGAATATGGCAATGAATATTAACAGAATGATCACGACTAGGAACCAGATTCCTCCAGGCACTCCGGACCTTTCGTTGAGAGCGTTGCCGCCGAAGACGGTCATGTCATCGGCGGAGACCTTCACGCTATAGGCAGAAAGCTGTATGGAATGAGCGCTGCCTCCGTCGACGCTCACCTGGGCGATGATGTCGGGGACCGAGGCGGCATCCTTGCCAGGCGAGATCAACATAAGCTTAACGTAGAGTATGGTAGTTTGCAGTCCGTATGCGTCGAAGGTCTCGCCGAGCTCGGCAATGACCTTTCCGTCCTCGTCTACAACTGCGGCGGTCCACCCGCTGGGGACGCTGCTGACGTTGACGGAGATCTGGTGCATGTAGGTATCATTGTTGACGAAAGTGATCGCGAACAAGTATTGGTAGGCGGAGACCACATTGCTAGCGGCCCTGTTGTCATCACTCCCGGCAATGAGGATCTTGTAGCCGCTGCCCGTCCTGTCCCCTTCGTCGGTGATGTCGAGAGTCTGGGACTCGTCCCCATTGATGTCCTGGACCGTGATGGTCATCTCATTGGATCCGGGGGCCACGCGGCTCGCGTCGTAGGCTCCACGAACGGTGATGGTCCCGGTATCGTTGGCTGGTACGTTGAGGGAGTACGCCTTTTCGAGGGCCAGGTCGGATCCGGAGGTGATGAGGTAGGTCATCTCCCTGCTGGTGTTGTTGGTGATATCGAGTGTGACCTTGGCGCTGCCAGCCGAGAACTTGCATCCAATGATGGAAGCTTCGAAGTCGGGCAGCTCGTCGTCGGTGTTGTCCTCGGACGCCTCAGAGCTGAGGACCATGATATTACGGACAGCTCTGTCGGAGAGGCCGGTGAGAGTCCCATCGGCGGAGAAGTAGCACAACTCAGAGTCGATGGTGGCACTGACCTCCACATGCACATCCACGGAGGATAAATTAGCGGGGAGGGTCAAGGTGTAGGATCCGTTGGTGACATCGAATTCGCGCTCGATCTTCATGCCGTCGTTCTGATAGGATACTGTGATGGTTCCGTCGGTGACCGCTCCGACCGTCCCTGTGACCTGCATGCTCTCTTGAGAGGCGGTTATGTCGATGTCGTACTCTCCATATTCGGTCACTCCAGTGAGGTCGAGATATCCGTAGGCCAGTAGAGACGTGGTGTTGCCCTCGTCGTCGGTGCTGGTGCTGGTGGACATGAGGTAGTACTTATATTCGACCTCGACGTAGTACCCGCCGTCGAACCTGTGGTAGCTCCCGCCGTCGGTGCTAATGGACACGATGTCGGTCTCAGCGTTAGTTACGTTCAATGTTGCAATGGTCTCGACATCGTCGATCTGGTAGAACTCGATGGTACCAGGGTACAGGTTCATAGTCCCGCTGTAGTAGTAGCCGGTGGAGCCGTCGACGGTGACAGTGTATTGGCCGGGGCGGAGTTCGTAGGTGTCGTTCGTCTTGAGGACCTGCTCCTCGCCCTCGTCGTCCTCGTAGAAAAGGACCTCCATGTCGTAATGGGGGATGTATGTGACCGGTTTCACGTACTGTTCCTGGTCTTCATCCTCGAAGTCGCGGACCTGGATGGTCAGGGTCGAGAAATTGTTGCTGGTGCCGGCGTCGACGGTCCTGGTCATGCCGGTGCACTAGAAGTACATGTTGTTGACGTACGTTCCATCTGCGTTGTTCAAAGAGATTGTGGACTCCACATTGTCAGGAATGTAGAAGTTCACAATGCCGCTGGTATTGGTCATGCTGTACAGTACGTACTCCGTTCCGTTGTATTCGAAGGTGATTGTTCCGAGGACGAAAGGCAGGTAGGCGTCGGACTCGTTGGTCCCGCGGTCATACCCGAGGGTGTATCTGATCTTCCTCCCGTCGACCAAGTTGATCTCACCCATGTCGGTGTCCTTATCGACCTTTATACTTCCAAAGTAGACCATGTTGCTGCCGTTGTTGGCGGCCACCGTGCAGATGCCGTTGGGTAGGAGAGCGGTGAAGTTACCCTCTGGGTCAGTGGAGACAGTATAATACTCGTTGTCCCTGCTGATGAATTGTATGGTTCCAGACTCACCGTCGTCGCCGTCAATGAGCTGACCGGAGACTCTGTTAACATTATCTGTCTCCAGGCTAACGAAGTTGCCACTCATATAAGATGCATGGTAGACGTGGTCCAGAATCCCGTAGACGGTGTAGAGCATGTTCTCGGTCCCGATGCTGACGGGGACATCAAACATGACCTGCCTCTCATAGACGTAAGAGAGAGTGTTGAACGGTCCCGCGGAGATCATCAGTACGAGGTTATCGGGGGCATTGTTGACAATGACTGTCTGGGACTGGTAGGCCGTGACGGTGGCGGTCCTGTTGTTGCTGCTGATGTTAACGATGTTGGGATGCATCGATACGTAGCCGTTGCCGACATTGATGCTATACTGGCCGGAGATTGCGGTGATGACAGCCTTTCCGTCCTCGACCACTGCGGAGAACTGGGCTCCTGTGGACTGGTTGGTGGCGGTCACCACGACCCCGTTAGGGACGGAATTGCCGTAGACATCGTTGACGGTGACGGTGATTGTCCTCGTAGTAGGCGAGACCTGGAACCCGGTGTTGTTGCCGGGGTAGACTGTCACGCTTCCGGTCCCTATGGAAGATCCGGAGGAGTTGTACAACGTGTAGGTGTACGTTCCGGGCAGGATATTGTCGATGCTGATGGTGCCGTTGTCGATCTGGACGTCCAGGTCCTGGGCGTCCCCCCTAAGCTGGAGGAGCATCAGTTCGGCATCGTAGACTTCGTCTCTAACGACGATCTCCCCCTCCACGGATGTAACGGGGATGTCAACCTCCGTCTGGAGGTTCGAGGATGTGAAGTTGTAAAGGATGACATCGCCGATACTGATGGTTAGCCTGTAGTCGCCGTCGGGCACGATAGCCTCGTAGGCGCCTCCGGCGAGGGTTTTGGTCTGGGAGTAGAGAACATACTGTCCGTAGGTCTTGTCGTACTGGTAGACGGAGACGGTGACCTTCTCGACGCCGGCGGATCTGGATGTGACCGTGCCCTTGATTGTGGAGGTGTCAAAGGGGACGCCGGTGTAGTGCAACATCACAATGGATGCAAGGTAGTTGATGGTGCCGCCCTGCTTGGTCTGAAGCGCCATGGCCTCGTAGGCGTTCATGTACTCCCATCCGTCATCAGTTACGAGGGCGTTGTCGGAAGCATTGTATATAACTTGCCAGAACACGACTTCGTACCCAGCCAGCCCGTATCCGGGGATGGCCTTGACGGAGGAGTTGGAGCCGTCGCTGGAGGACAGAGCCACGAGGTACGAGTAGGAGCTGCTGTAGCCCGCCTCGGACGCGGAGGGCCCGATCATGGCCTTCCAGAGGAAGGTGTTGTACAGGGCGTCTGTATAGATGGGGTATCTGAAGTAAGTGTTGTAGGAGTAGAACTGGGTCGCGGCGCCGTAGTTGTCCACGGAGTAGTCGCCGAAGTAGGCAATGGTGGAGAACACGCTGCCGTCACCGTACTGCAGGGGCAGCATAGAGGAGTCCAGAACGACATAGGAAATCTTGTCCCCGGACATGGCGCACACGGCGTCGTAGGCGTTCATAATCTGGACATCACTCATCCCTCCGAGGATGGCGTTAATGGACGCCAGATACGTGGCGTTCTCATCGGTGATGTCAGACTTGACGCTCCCGTAGGTCATTGGGTCGGCAAAGATGGTGTCCTTTGCAGAATCAGGGTATTCGATGTAGGTGGCCACCTGCTCGTAGACCTCTTGGTTGTCGAAGCAGGACGAGAAATTGGTGTCGGGATAGGACATCATGATGCGCAGCATCATAGCGGCGACAGACCCGCCTGCGTCTTCGGCGAGGTATATGTGCGAGACGGCGGATGTCCCGCCGCCGGTGTTGTCGATGACGGTGTCGAACCCGCCCTGGACAACGGCGTCGTAGGCGTAATCGATCCAGGAGACGAATGCACCGTCCTTGGGGACATCCTTCACAGACTCCCAGAGGTTCCCCATGGGGTATGAGTCACCGGTCCTGATCGTGTATTGGGTGTTCCCGGTGAAGTAGTAGTCCGCATCGGAGTTGTTGGAGATCCCCGCGTCGACCGCGAAGGACACGTTGGGAACGACGATGAGGAGGGCTACGACGAGCACGGAGACGAACGGGAAAGGCTTAACCAGTTTCCTGAAGGCTCCGGGGAACCCGGCGGCCCTGATCGAGAAAGCCCACTCCCTGAGATTGGCTTCCTCTAGGACGCGGACGACAACGACCGCAGAACCAACAGCGAAGACGCATCCGACAACCACGGCGGTAGCGTAGGAGGTCCAAACCGCGAAGAACATGATGAACATCCAGGTGGTGATAAACCCCCTGGTGGCGGAATGGTCTTTCCTGAGGTAGATGTAGATGCTGTAGATCGCGTAACAGATAGGCAGCCACATGGTGAGCCATCCGTAGTACGCGGAGACATTGGACATAGACACGTAGCTGCTGGCTAACTCGTCCATGATGAAGTTGGTGTATGGACTGTTGCCGTAGATGAGGGCGTTGTACATGTTGGGCGCCGCGACGGCGAGCATGGCAACGACGACCACGAATACGACGACGAGCGCCGGGATGGTGACTATCCAGGGCTTGGAGCGCACTGCCATGAATATCAGCGAAAGCACGATGGAGATCACAGCCACAATCAGAGATCCGGAGTAGACGGCATCCCAAAGGCCAGCGGGCAGGTAGTATGCCGCAGGGATCAGGACACCGACGAGGATCGCGATGACGTATCCGAGGAGAACATTCGTGAAGTCCTTCCCCACGAAGCGGTCAATGACAATCTGAAAAACCATCGCGACGACTAGGAGAACGATGAGGACGCGGAAGCCGTTCCATGTGAAGGCCGCGAGCGCTAGGAAGACACCTGTGAGGAACGCGTTGACCATGATCGACTTTATGGACGCGATCTCGGCGTCGGCGACCTTGACTATCTTGACAGCGAACCAGGACATGAACGCTACGAAGAAGGCGGCGAGTCCATACTCGGTTCCGCTAGAGAAGACAGTGGTGTTGATGGGGAGCGCCAGGAAGGCGAACATTAGGGCGGCTACGACGCCGACCTTTTTGCCAAACATCTCCCTGCCAACGAGGAAGACGGGGATGCATGTCAGGGCCCCAATGATGGGGTTCAAGCCGGCGATGGCGGCGGAAGATGCTTCCACGGTTTCCATTCCAGTGGCAGTCAGCACAGACGCGATCCTGGCGGCGATGAAGTCCACCAGGGGCGGATAGATGTTGAGTCCGCCCAGGGGGTAGTTGACTGCTGAATCGGTCATTGAATAGCTTCCGTTGAGTATGCTTTCGATGATATGCAGGTGATATTGCGCACTCGAACCGCCCGACAGCGCGAAGTTGCCGTCAGCAGAGATACTATATGCGAACACCGTGCGAAGCAGGAATGCCACGATCACGATAACGCAGAGTGAGAGCGCACACCAGTGGCTCTTAAACCACTCGTTACCGCTTTTTTCGCGGACGGCCCCCGTTTCCTTGAGAGCGGGTGACTCTTTCCTAAATCTGCTCATTCTAAAAATCTCCATCGTTAGAATGGGCGTGGATTCGCGAACTCGTATATAAATAGTAACACGCACATTAATAAACTCTAGTGATTAGGGTTGAAAAGGAGAGCTTAGAACTTAGACTAAACTAGGCAAACCAGAATTGTTATAGGAAGGTGGCGCTTGGTTTCGGGATGCGAAGCATCCCTCACCAAGCGCTTATTTGACGATCGGAACAGCCATTACCTCGGTCAAAAGAAATTTCAAGCTCGCAATTGCAGAGATAGATTATGGTGATAAAGTAGTCGATGTTTCTGAACCCTCTGGTCATTCTACGGGTAGTCTATATGTTGTTGACGGCTTCGGCAAAGCCGTTGTTGATGTTCTTGTCACCACATGAGGCCCATCCTGACGTGAGTATATGCTTTCGGACGCGGTCCTTATAGCTTGGGTGCCGAGCGCCTAGACGTCATGGTACCAGAGGACTTCCGATGCCGATTCTTTGTCGTACTGTTTGTAGATGTCCGAGAACACGTTCTTGAGGCGGTAGTCCTCGATGGAGCGCTCCAGCGCCTTTAGCTATTCCCCGAAGAGCTTCGACACGTTATCATCAGGTACATGGCCTTGATGGCCTGACTCTTACGGTCCGTTGTGCTCATCCAGCCGTACGAGACGGTCCACCGTCTCCGAGCTCTTCCCCTCACAGATGAATATGATCCGCCTGTTCTGGTTGCAGACTACGGTGACGTAGTTGTGGCCCTTCTTGGATAAGGTCTCGTTGATATAGAGGAGCTTCACACCGGACAGGTTTATTTTGTCCAGAACCTGGTTGACCCTGTATATCCCAAGCCATGCAGAGCCTGATTCCGCACAGCTCAGCGGTTCTGTTTACAGAGTCGCCGAGCAGTGTAAAGAACTTCCTTTTAGGATACCCGTAGTCTCACACCTGGGCTTCAGGATGCGGGTCTCTATGACGGTGACCCTCATCGAGCACCTGATGTGCGAGTAACTTCCTCTTGTACTGATGCACCTTGCAGAGTGCCCCGCGCGCGGGGCACTCGTACATCCGACGTTCGACATCCACGATCAGATACAGTTATGACCGAATGGTCATGATGGTTCCCCTAAGTGTAATCACCCATTCTCAGACCCGTGTAGAACCACAGACTCTCGATCTCGGTGAGGATGTTGACGAATCTATCCGAATCTCCGCTGAAGTACGTCTGAATTTCTGCGCTAGTGTTATCTACCCTGGTACGATTGTGCGAGATGCGGTACATCTCCTGAAAGTTCACATTTTTGGCAATGCCGCGCTTTCTCAAAACTTTGTCATTCCTTTAGCATTGGACGAACGCCTTGTATGTCGCAGAATTCACATGCCATAAATCAATTCAACTTAATTCCTGGTTATTCAAGTTTCAACCCCGAGTCATATAGGGATTTGGCGGGCCGTCCGGGGGAAACGAATTTATCGCCAGTAAGCCAATCCGTGCCCACATGCATAGATCGTGCATATTCTCCTGCATAACCCTGATCGGAACTGTGAGCATTACCGAGGATGGGGAGGGCAACATAACCGGCGTGTACCTGCCGAACAGTAATCTGCCATGTATGGACGAAGCTGAGACCAACATCCTGCTGGAGGCCGCTAATCAGCTGAACGGTTACTTCGCAGGGAAGAGGAGGGCGTTCGATCTGCCCCTGTCCTACGGCGGATCGGCGTTCAGAGTCGCGGTTACAGAGGCTTTGCTGGACATCCCATACGGGGAGGTCCGCACCTACGCGGAGGTCGCCGAAGCTGCCGGGTCCCCGAGGGCGTACAGGGCGGTGGGCATAGTCTGCGCCGAAAACCCTTTGCCCATCGTCGTCCCCTGTCACAGGGTAGTGCCCTCGTCCGGGGGGATCGGGGGGTACACAGGGGGCTCCGCCCTTAAGAGGAAGCTCCTGGAATTCGAGAGGGAAAACGTTGACGGTCGACTATCGCATGATGCTAGAAGTCGCCTCGGACCAGGGGCTCGCCAGATTCAACTCTAAGCTCATTCCCGGCAAGGACGGGATCAGGGGCGTGAGGATCCCCGAGATCAGGAGGATCGCCAAGATCGTGATAAGGGACGACTGGACCCAGGTCCTGAACTCCGAGCCAGAGAGCTTCGAGGAAGAGGTCCTCAGGGGATTGGTGATCGCCACCGCCCCTGTCGGCATGGAGGAGAGGATATCCCTCACGGAGGACTTCCTGCGCTACGTGGACAACTGGGCCACCTGCGACGTTTTCTGCAATTCGTGGAGGCTCTGGAAGCTGAATGCGGACCTAGCATGGGATTATTTCTCATCTCTGATCGACAGCGGCGAGGAGTACCGCATGAGGGTCTCCGTCATCGCCAGGATGTCACTGTTCAGGAAAGACCGGGGACGCATGGCGCGTCTCCTGGAGGACGTCGCAACCCACGACCACCCTGGCTACTATTACCGCATGGGGGTGGCCTGGGCCATATCCGTAGTCTACGTGGGATTCCCGGACTTGGCGGAGAACCTAATTCGCTCCGGGAGGATGGAGGCCTGGACCCACAATAAGTCAATCCAGAAAATAAGGGAGTCCAGGCGCGTCTCCGAGGAGGACAAGGAGAGACTCTTCGCACTCAGGCGCATAGCTCCCTGACGAGCCTCTCGATCTTGTTCGCGTTCTCGTCCCCTACCCTGGCGCCCTTGCGCTCCAGGAAGGTCCAACCGCGTCTCTCGCATTCCTTTTTGAATTCGGGGCTGGTCACAGCGATCAGCTTCCCGTTATCGATCTCATCCGCTTCCAGGAACATGGCGAACATGTCCTTAGGGACGCACAGTACGACCTTGTCGAACAATCTCATCATGAACGACGTCTGGGAAACAAAATTCCTGTCCAGATCAACCTGGAGATACTCCTCCTTATTAGACATGACATGAGGATAATCCATAATCTGGTAGTTCCCTGGCACGAACCCATACCTGGTGCTGATGACCCCGAAGGATGTGTCGCACAGCTTTCCCCCTCTGTCGTCAATCACTGTGTCCAGACGCCTGACCAAATTCTTCACCTCTGTCATCCTGCCGCCGAACATCTCGAAGGCGGGGGCGATATGGTTCCTCACAAGGAAGACTGTGGAGTCGTTGGTGACGATGAGGATCCTCTTCTGTAGCTTGGTCTCGGTGTAGATCTTGGTCATCCCGGTCACCTCTTGGGCCTGAGCCTGTAGGTTATGCTGCAGTTGCCCTCGGCGGACACCATGCAGGGCCCCATGGGGTTCATGGGCTTGCAGACCTTGCCAAACATGGGGCACTGCTCGGACTTAATCAGACCCCTCAGGACGTCGCCGCAGCGGCACCCCTTGGTTTCTACATCCACCTCCGGGGTAAGCCTTAGGATGTCTTCGTGGACATTGGTGGCGTCATGGTCCTGGAATTCCGGCCTTAGGGCGAGAGCGCTTCTGGGAATCACCGGAAACCCACGCCAGGAGCGGTCCACGGGTACGAAGGTCTCCTTCATTAGCCTCAGAGCTGTGGGGTTGCCCTCAGATCTGACCAGTCTGGTATACTCGTTCTCCACCTCGGCGCGCCCATCCTTGATCTGTTTGCAGAGCATGTAGCACGACATCAGGATATCTAGGGGCTCGAACCCGGCGATGACCTGCGGGACATGGTGGGTCTCGGACACGGGCTCGAACATCGCCGTTCCTGTGATAACCGCTACGTGCCCGGGCATGATGAATCCGTCGATCCTGTTCTCGCCCAGGTCGAAGAGAGACTGGATGATCGGAGAGCAGATTCTGTGGCAACTGTAGACACTGAAGTTTTCCGGGCATTCGTCCTTTTGAAGCGGCACGGCGGTGGACGGGGCAGTAGTCTCAAATCCGACCCCTATGAAGACCAGCGGCCTGTCCGGCTGCTCCCTCGCCGTTTGCACGGCATCGTCAATGGAATAGACGATCCTCACGTCCGCGCCGTCGGCCTTGGCGTCGAAGAGGGACCCGACGATGGTTGGCACTCTCATCATGTCACCGAAGGCGGTGACGGTGACCCCATTTCTTGCCAGGGTGATAGCCTCGGTCACCTCCCTGCTCGTGGTCACGCAGACAGGGCATCCCGGCCCCTGCGCTATGTGGACCCCGACGTCCTCCAGCATCTCTTCCAGGCCGAAGCGGACGATGGTGTCTTGATGGGTGCCGCAAATGTGCATCAGCCTCACATCGACGTCCATTTCCCCAATGCGATCCAGTATCTTCCTGGTTGTCTCTTCGTCTCTGTACTTGAACATCAGTCAGCCTCCTCGATATCCATGCACTTTACCGTGCAGGACTGTCCGCGTGTTATCGTCACCTTCCCGCCGCACTCGGGACAGGACAGTATTGGGATAGAGTGTGTGTCGAAATTCGGGTCTGTGAGGACCTTCGCGGGTCCCTTGAAACCACAGTCCCAGCATTCGAGCTCTATCGGCTCATGCTCGACAATGAATTCCGATTTTTCCAGGATTGTGTCCCTGGTGACGATCTCGTACGCGAAGCTCATCTGCTCCTAGCCGAGGTTTGTCAGGTCGCCAATGACCACGGTCACGCTGTTCACTTTGACTACGTTGTATTTTTGGAGCTCCGCGATGATGACATCCACCAGACTAGTTATGACCGATACCTCATGCATCGGTAGTGAATCCCCAGCTGGGTTTATACAATCTGTGCCTCAGTCGCCGCCACTCAGATGGTGTTTACAGAACCCTGCGACCTGGCACCTTTCGCAGTGCGGGTGGTTCGGCAGGCAAACCACCTGGCCGTGCCTCACCAGGTATCTATTTATGTCCGACCACCTTTCCTTGGGGGCGATAGCCATGAGGGCGAACTCGGTCTCCTTTGGTGTCCTCGTCTCGACGACCCCCATCAGGTTGGATATCCTGTGCACGTGGGTATCCACACAGACCGACGGGATGCTCATGGCATATGACCTGACACAGGCTGCGGTCTTTCTGCCGACCATTGGGAGCCTGAGCAATTCCTCAATCTCCTCCGGTACCTGTCCTCCGTACTCGTCCCTGAGAATCCTGCAGCAGTCCACTATGGCCTTTCCCTTCTGCCTGGGGAATCCCGCTGGGCGGATCAGCTCCGCCAACTCATCCGGGTTGGCCCCGGCGATCTCATCAACCGAGTTGTATCTACAGAACAGGTTGTCCGATGCCCTCCGGGTGTTGTCGTCCCTGGTCCTCTGGGAGAGTATCGTGGCTATCAGCACGTGGAACGGGTCGCATGGCCATTCCGGGTTCAGACCCTCTGAGTTCCTCCCAGGGTAGGCGCCCTGGTTGTAGTCCTTCGATAGTATATTCAGAATCTCGCAAATTTGTTTTGAAGCCATCTCAACGCATCCTTCGCCGTGTAGAAAGATCCAGTCACCAGCACGTTCCGGTCGCCCCTCCCCTCGAGTGCGGCGTCCATGGCCTCGGCGACCGTGGAGAACACACCGTCCACACGGCCGTACCTGGAGAGAGCCTCGGCGACACGCTCGGCGGGCGCCGATCTCTTAGTATTCGGGGAAGCGGCGTAGACCTTGTCGGCCACTGACACCAGCTCCTGCGCCACCCCGTTGATGTCTTTATCACTGAGCATCGCCAGAACCAGGACCACCCTGCCGTAGATCTCCTCTATGTCGGAGTGCAGGCACCTGGCGCCGTTCCTAGTGTGGGTCACGTCGACGATGATCGGTTCCGTCAGGAGCTTCTGCATCCTGCACGGCCACGACACCGACTCCAGGCCCTCCGCCACGTGGTCGGAAATCAGATCATCGAACTCGGGCAGCATCCTGACAGTCTCTATCGCGAGGGACGCGTTCTTGGCCTGATGCCTCCCAGGGAGGGCGACCGTATACTTCTTATCCCGGTACACCACATCCACGCAATCCGACCAGTTAGCCACGATCTGAACGTCCGTATCTAGGACGCGGACAATGGGGCATCCGACTTCCTGCGCATGGCCCTCCAAGATACGGTATACCGAGTCTGGGTTCATGGTGACGCACGGGACACCCGGGCACATGATGCCCGCCTTCTCTAGGGTGATTTCCTCTATGGTGTCGCCAAGGTACTCGGTGTGCTCCATGCCGATGTTGTTGATCACCGAGACCACTGGAGTAATGATGTTAGTACTGTCCAGCCTTCCGCCCATACCGACCTCGACGACTGCAATGTCCGCGGAGACCAGGGAGAAATACTTCAAGGCGATGGCGGTGAGCACATCGAATTTGGTACACTCCCTACCCTCAGCGGCCATGGCCTTCACGTGGGGCTTGACGGTTTCAATTAGCGGGATCAAGTCCCTGTCGGGGATCTCCTCCCCGTCTATGCGGATGCACTCGTTCATGACCATGATGAACGGCGAAGTGAACGCCCCGATGCGCAGGCCGGACGCCTTTAGGATCGACTCCACCATGGCGCAAACTGACCCTTTGCCGTCGGTCCCAGCCACGTGAATGTACCTCATTCCCTCGCGGGGGTCCCCGATGCGCCTAAGGAGCTCCTCTGTGTTCTCCAGACCCGGCTTGACCCCTATTCTGGCGAGCCCGTCGAGCCATTCCATATTCCCGTCTAGGTCCAAAACGATCTCCGTCGCCTCCGATGATTAACACTCTTTAAAACTTATCGTAGGGATTCTATGGGTGTGTGGGCAATGTTCGTGTCCAATATCTACCCCCGCGGCGGCAAGTTCTCTGAACCGGAGCAAACAATCCTCGATGCGGCCTCTGAGATGAGCATCAAGATGAGAGCGATAACCAACGTCAAACTCGCCTTCGGCATCGGAATCAAGGGCCTTCTGAATCAGAGGTACACAGAGTTCATCCTTTTCTAAGACAAGAACGTGGCCATGGCACGCAACCTGAAACTCACCGGATATGGTACTGAACAACTCCGGATACATAATCGTCTGCGACGACAAGGCCATGACCCATCTAACTCTCACCGAGTGGGACATCACGTCGATAACACCATCGCATGCCCTATGTCCTTCTCCGACTACGGCGGTGACCCCAGATTCCTGGACCGTGCATCGGACGCCTGGGCTTTTCCATGGTGATGAAGGACAAGTTCGGGTCCTTCGGACAGCAGATCAGACTGGTGCCGGACATGAAGTTGCTGGCTCGCGAGCTATCTGGCCCATACATTCAGAGAGTCCTCCAGAGGTACGTGGGGTACTCCGCCACCGAGATCTGCTTGGAGGTCGTGGGAGCGGAGTTCAGCGGCGTCGACATCATCCGGACTCCGGACGTTCCCGCGGTCGAAGTCAATTCCAATGTCTACATCAAGAATCTAAAGGACTGCACCTGTATAAACACGTCCTACGACATACTCAGGCGCGCCTGCGACATTGTGACCGAAGATCGATATGGTCTGCTGGATTCTGTATGACCCCGCCGACCTGGAGCGCAACTGCTTCTTCGCCGAAGGGTTGACAGACGCCGGGCGCTTGCGGGGATGGAGACGGAAATAGTCACCACCGATTCGATGAAGGGGATCCCTGACGTTGTGGTCTCCCGTATGCGCAATCCGGACGTTTCCAAGAGACTGGAGTCCTCCGGGGCCTGGGTCTTCAACAGCAGCGAGATCTGTAGAGTCTGCAACGACAAGTTGGCCACATATCGTCTCATTGATGAGCTGGGGATCCCGTACATGTCGTGCTCCCTCCCGAAGGAGCCGCTCCAGCCGGGGTCGCCGTGAGTCATCGAGTCTCGCTTGAACTACGGCTATTCGGAGGTGTTCACGGCCCGAGACTCCAGGGAGGTCGAGAAGCTATGTGGCAGGATCGGGGACTCGATAATCCAGCAAGCGGCCCCCGTCCTCGGCAGGGGCGTGTGCGCCTACGTGCTCAACGGGGAGGTCCTGGCATGCGTGATGCGCTCGTCGGACTCCGGCTTCAGGGCCAATTTCAGTCGCGGCGGGAGGGTGGAATCGTGCGAGATGCCGGACGGCTGCAGTGGGATCATAGACAGAATTACGGAGAGACTGCACCCAATGTTTGTCGGGATCAACTTCGTGTTCGAAAGGGGAAGTCTACTTCAACCCTAAGTTTGTCACTTGTACTTGGTAATGGGCACGCGCATGAGCGAGGGTGCACATGCACGTGCGCGAGTCGCTGACCGCCCCGATCATCTTCTGGTGAATGTCGGTCCATGCGGCGAAGTATGCTTTCGTCATGGAGTCGAGAGATCATCATCCTCCGGGACGAGAAGTCATAAAGAGCTGACCTCTTGTTTGTATTGTGCCAACAAACCGTCTGAAGAGACTGGGTTGTCACCTCGTGATAGATAATGGTAACCCTCGGACGACGATAAGAGCATATTAGGAGA
>CAZXOR010000002.1:0-15048 GCA_964642395.1 uncultured Methanomassiliicoccales archaeon
TGACAACGATCGTCATGAAGACGCCAGTCATCTCGGCGAGCTCAGTGGCTGCTACAGCCCATGATCTCGGATAGCGCTACCAGCATGTGTCTGCGCTGTTTCTCGTCCAACTCAAACATCATAACACCGAAAAACTCCTGTACATCGTTAGAATTGACCACGCACTACATAGATTGACCATACAAGATATAGAGATAATCATTAATTTAATTTCTTAACAAATTCTTATTAAAAGAGTCCGTCCGATTAGGACGCATGGCACAGACAGAAGTTCCCACGAAGGTCGTGGAGGCTGGCCTCGAGGACTGGTATCTGACTCTTAATGACCCTGACAGAGTCAAGCTTCGCAGGTACCTTCCGGGCATCGACAGTTCGTCCCCCAAGAATTTCTTTGTGCAGCTCATACAGAGGGCCACCGATGACCACAACTATGGGCTGTCTATCACGGCAGGGGCCTACGCCGCCATCCATGAGATGGACGACTATAGTATGTTCGTCATCACCGAGGGTTACATTGAGGGCCTGTTTGGTGCAGACAGGTTCGATGAGGCCAAGGAGGCCTGTGCCCGCAACTTAGACCTGTTCCCGGCGGTGAGGAAGAGGCTCCTGGCGGAGAACGGAGGGGTGCTGCCGAAGCACATCTCGTGCCGCAACAGGCTCATCGATATCGTGATCGGCGTAGAGTCCCAGTACGAAATGGCCGATGAGATCCTCAGTCGGTACGTGGACATCGGTCTGTTGGACGAGGAGGAGAAGCGCTACAGGCTCCAAAGCATCAAGATTCACAGGATGCAGAAGACCCTGGACAACCTCTTCATCTACCGCCCGAAGCAGTAAGGCTCTTCCAGGGGACCATGGGTATCACGTCGATGGCGGGCTCCTCATAGGGGTGAGTCTCGCGGACCGCTTCCATTGCGGCTCCTAGGTCCTCCTCCAGGACGGCGAACTCCACGCGCATCTCGCGGGCGGTCTCCACATTCCTTACTTTTCCGAGGAAGGGCGACGAGCCTTCCAGCGGGCGCCAGCATCCAGTTACCGGCCACCAGCAGAACACGTGGTCGTATCCGGGGTAGATCGGCTTGATGACGCTGTCGAGGGCGGCCATCATCCCTTCCATACGGTCTTCGGGAATGTTAACCGCGATCTTATAGAGGATTACTGCATCGCAGTCCGCCATTGGCGTTCACATCCCTTATGATCCTGTTGATGGGTATCCTTGCGGTTATCTTCCTGGCGCCCTTCTTTAAATATGAGATGCTCAAGATGATGGCTATGAACGATATCGGAGAGACCACGTAGATGAACTTCTCAAAGATTTCGGTGGCCTTCAGGCCCGTGATGCTGTTTATCTTCTCGATGAGATGGTCGTTGGAGACGTTCTTCAGCCTCCCGATAAGCGACTTGTAGAGGAGATTCTGCCCCCCGATGACGACGTCCATGCTCCATTGCACCTGTCCGAACACTGGTGCGGGCACACCGCATGCGACGGTCTCCCTGCTCAGGACCGCCATCCTCAGATCATCGGTGACGTTTCCGGGGAACTCGGTCAAGTTGTACCCCGTGGTGTACATCGAGTGGGCGTCGCTGCCGGAGATCTCCACCCACCTGTCGGGGTAGTGGTCCATGATGATCCTGGCGAACATGTTAAAGTACACGTCGGGATGGCCCCCATTGATGGTCTTGAACCCATCCAGGTCGATGTCGAAGATCCTCTCTTTGAGCCCGGGGACGTGGAAACTGAATGGGTGCGGTGCTATGGTCAAGTCGCCCTGGGAGCGTATGATGTCGTCAGTCTCCTCAATGGAGAGCATGTCGGGGACCCTCTCAGGGAGGAAAAGTCTAACGATCTTCCCGTCGGTAGTGGTGACCTTCTTCCCGACAACAACCTTTATGTCGTCGTACTTTTGATAGGCATACTTCTTAGCGATGAACGCGCCCGCTGTCTCATCGTGGTCGGTGATGCACAGAACGTCCATCCCGTTCTCGCGGGCTGTGTCCACCTGCTTCTCAGGGGATGCAACGGACTCGGAGAACTTGAGAATCCCTAGCTTGTTGAGTCCTGAGCACTCGGTGTGGACATGTGTGTCGACTTTACCCATGTGATCCTGAACCGCAAACACCTTTTTAGCTATTTTTTAAGGTCCTGTGTCAGGCATAATAGTATTCGCCTCTGGACTTTTGCTTACGGTCCAGCCTGGAGTCTGGCTTGTTAATCCTGGGCCTGTGGGTGTCGGCATCCCTGCGGAAAGTGATGTCTACCGTCGAGAGGAATCTGTTCATCCCGTCTCTCATGTCGAACGGTCCGTCCCCGACGCCGTGGTGCCCCTGGTCCCCGCCGAACACCATCATGGAGTCAGAGACCATGTCCAGAAAGTAGATGTCGTGATCAACGATCATGCCGCTGCGACCGGTCTTCTCCATCATGCGCCTAATGGTCTTGGCGGTGTTCATCCTCTGATTGGAGTCCAGGTAGGCCGATGGCTCGTCTAACAGGTACATGTCCGCCTCGGTGGCCAGGCACAGGGTGATGGCTACCCTCTGCAGCTCCCCTCCGGAAAGATTGCCGACATACTTGTCCATCAGGTACTTGATTCCCAGGGGCTCGATGACCTCGCCAATGAAGAACCTTGATGTAACCGTCTCGTAGGCCTTCGCGTACAGTAGATCCTGGACGGTGCCATCGTAGTCGCCGGAGATATACTGGGGCTTGTAGGCAACTTTGACTCTGTTGTCCATCTTCCCGGAGTCGGGCTTCACAATTCCGGCGAGCATCTTTACGAACGTGGTCTTTCCGGTAGCGTTGGGCCCGACGATTCCGACGGACTCTCCGATCCTCACAGCGCCCCCGGTGATGTCCAGTCTGAACTCCCCTAAGTCCTTTTCCAGAGATTCGAAGGAGATAAGGTTGGCGGTCTCCCATTCTCCCCTGGGGGGCGAGACTTCGAACTCGATGGGTCTGTCTCTGAATCTGATGTTCTCCTCGGGGAGGTAGCCGTCCAGATAGACATTGATGGCGGTCCTAACCTGCCTAGCCAGGGTGAACACCCCGTACGCCCCCTCGGACCCGTAGACGACGTTCACGTTATCGGCCAGGAAGTCCAGGATGGCCAGGTCGTGCTCGATGACCATGACCTGTTTGTCGATGCTGAGGGCTTTGATCAGGCGGGCCATTTTGATCCTTTGGTAGATGTCAAGGTAGGAGGTGGGCTCGTCGAAGAAGTAGACATCGGCGTCTCTCATCATAGTGGCTGCCATGGCGACCCTCTGCAGCTCCCCACCGGAGAGCTTGGAGATGTCCCTATCGATGACCTCGGTGAGGTTGAAGGTCTCTGTGGCCTCCTCGACGGTTATGCGCTCTTGGACGTTGGAGAGCAGGTCCATGACCACGCCCTTGGTAGCCAGGGGGATCTTGTCGACGTACTGCGGTTTTATCGCGACCTTGACACTCCCCGCGTAGACCCTCTCCAGGTAGTCGTGCAACTCTGTGCCCGTGAAGTGCTGGAGGACCTCTTCCTTTGAAGGGGGGTTCTCGTAGTTACCCAAGTTGGGGACCTCGCTGCCAGACAGCATCCTGATAGCGGTGGTCTTCCCGATCCCGTTCGGCCCGAGGATTCCGGTGACTAGGCCCTTCTTGGGAACCGGGAGCCTGTATAGTCTGAAGGCGTTCTCGCCGTACTTGTGGATCATCTCCTCCTTCAGCTCGTCAGCCAGGCCGATGATCTTGACGGCCTCGAACTGGCATTTGTTGACGCAGATGCTACACCCCTGGCACAGGGTCTCAGAGATGATAGGCTTCCCCCTCTCGCCGAACGTGACGCACTCTACGCCAGTTCTATTTAACGGGCAGAACTTAGCGCACTCCTGGTTGCATTTCTTGTTCTGACATCTGTTGATCAACACTGCCGCAATCCGCATGTGGAAACCCATCCTCTCTTTTCATTTATAGATGCGCGTGGGCGCAGATGCGTGATGCAAGGCGAGGAAGGATGCGGAGGTAGTCTCACCGATCGTCACGAAATTGTCTTAATTATCTCTTCAACTCAGATAATCGAGGAGATAATTGGGGATAATCAGAAGATAATCTTGTATAATCAGAAAATGAAACACTGTATTCCGTCGAGATTTCAAGAAAAATACGAAGAAAACGGTCAAATCTACGCAGAACATTATCTGAATTTGACTATTATCTCTTCGAGAATAATAGTATCTGAATTCTCTATTGACAACATATGGTCAAGTCTGAGATCATTGATGGAATCGGCAGAATCAAGGAGTCCTTGCACTTCGAGGTCAAGAGGGCGAAGGAAGCCGTTCTAGATAGTATGTGGGAGACGCACTCGGTCTTCGCCAACACTGACGGAGGGACCATGGTCTTCGATCTCGCAGAGTCGAATGGCGGTCTCGTTTTGGAGGGCGTGGTTGACGCGGAAGGGAAGACCCAGTTCATTCTGAACACTCTTGACAACATGGAAAAGATCAACGTGAATATGTTGGAGTCGAGTGATGTTCGTTTGGAGAGCGTAAACGGGATGGACATCATTGTGATCGAGGTCCACCGTATGGGACACATAGACAGACCGGTGTATATCAACGGCAATCCCTGCAATTCCTACCGAAGGTACAGGGACGGCGACCACAAGTGCGGGATGGACGCCATTACATCAATGATAAGCGATTCCAGGCCCAGATTGACCGACGAATAGACGGTGGAGGTATGTCAGACGGAGAATCTCTGCAGGGAGACGCTGTTGGCCTTCAGGAACAGTATGTCATCTCGGAAGTCGGACCACGTGTGGTTGCAGCTCTCCGACGGGGACTTCCTCGGGATGATAGGTGCGGCCAGAGCGGACGGAAGCGTCCTGTAGCCGACGGCGATGGGTCTCATCATATTCGACTTTGAATACCGCATCTCCTCCGTGCTTGAAAACTACTGCCTGGACTATAAGGAGTACGATACGGGGGAGGAGAATTGGACATACTGCCTGCTTAGCATCACAGGTGACTGGAGCGGCAACGTGTACGACTTCTACAAGACGATCGCCAACAGCATCTGAGTCAGGATGGGAAGGAGGTTCGAGATAGATGATTGGATGAAGAGGGTGGTTGACTTCGATTTTGACAAGGCGTCAGAGAGGAAATCCTGAACGCCCTAGTCCACATGGACTATTGTAGCAGGGGAGGGATCGTGGTAGAGATGTGCCCAGATTCCTTGACTGTGTCCAACCCGGGGGGGGGGGGGGTTCTCCGCATTTCGGTGGAGCTGGCCGCCTAGGGTAATATTAGCGACCCCCGGAACATGACCCTGTCGAAGATGTTCACGCCAGTGGGGGATGCGGAGCATGCGGGAAGCAGGGGCCATCGGATGCGCTTGATGTGCAACAAAGCGGGTGTCCCCCCCCCCCCTTCGTCGATCAGGGAGGTCGTCGAGCCGGCATGCGTCGAGATCTCCATCGGTCTCGTGGCGGTGGCCTGTGCACGAAACCGCGAAAGAGGTGGTCATCGTCCTGATGACGGCGGATCCGGCAGTCTCCATGGACAGGATGGTGGAGATAACCAGTATGAACCGCGGCAAGGTGGAGAAAGCGGTTTTTTCATTGAAAAAGAAGGGGCTGGTCGCTTGCAGGGGAGGAACTCGCGGGGTCTGGGAGGTCCCGGGTCAGCCGAAGAACAACGTTCCGGAACATGAGGAGTCGGCACCGTGACAGAGGCCTGCGGGATATATCCGGCATATCACTAGAATAATGCAGGGAGGATGTCCGTCAGTGCGGATGCGGGTGGATCGCGATCCACAGGGAATGTCGATGGGGGCGTTCGCTTTAAGGTGATGGAGACGGAAGACACAGCAGCGATATACCACTCGCTCGAGAAGGAGATCATAGCCCCCGGGATGAAGGTCGTCAATCTAGAGAGGGGCTACACGTCGGTGGCCGTGGGCTTCGTGCGCAAAGCTGTGGGCGAGGACACAATCAAGCTCAGGACCGTGAAGGAGTACGACCCGAATCATGAGGATAATCTACGAGGCCAGGGACTAAATCGACAGGGGCGCGGGGCCGGAGTTTAAAGAGTACCCTGACACATCAGGGTACCAGACGGTGTTCCTAGGAATGCCGAACTGGTGGGACACCGTGCCGATGCCGGTGGCCTGGTTCCTCAGATGCTGCGACTGGGAGGGCAAGGGGGTGATCCCGTTCGTCACCAGCGGCGGTAGCGGGTTCGGCCGGATCCCGGAGCGTCTCAGGGGCTCTGCCCCGGTGTAGAGGTCCATCCCAGTAGGGCGTTCCCCAGTTACGAGGTAGAATCGTCCCAGGATGCCATATTCTCCTTGGTCAGATGGGAGGCGGGCAGGCTCCGATATTGACGTTCTGACATCCGCGACGACTCCTGGCAATATATACACGGGCATCCATCGAGGGCCGATGTCGAAGGAGACTGCGGGCACCCGGCCCCTGCTGGACGATCAGAGGAAGGGAGTGGTGAAACTCTCCATCCCCATCGGCGTCGCGCTCTTCTTTTAGCAACTGAACAACATTGTGGATAGCCTGTGGGTGGCCGGCCTGGGCGGATCCGTCATGGCCACCATGGGCATCGTATACCTAATTTACACGATCCTGATAGCTTAGGTAACGGATTGGGAATAGGGGCGGGAGCGGCCATTGTCCGGAGTATTGGTTGCGGTGAGCATGGTAATGCCAAACGTTCTGCCGCTTGGGGTGTGACGATAACCGCGATTGTTAGCGTCGTGTTAATCCCGGCTCTCCTTTTAACTGCGGAGCCCGTCATGGCCCTAATGGGCGCCGGGGACACAGTCGGGGACTGCTTGGACTACGCGTACCTGCTGTACCTATCGTCTTTCTTTATTATTCTCAGCGAGGTAATGTCTGGGATGCTCGGGGGGGGGGGGAGGGCGCGGCCAGATGCTCCATGGCGATACAGATCGTCGGAGCGCTGATCAACATTGTACTGGATCCCGTCTTTATCTACGTTCTGGACATGAGCGTGATCGGTGCTGCCTGGGCCACTGTGGTTGCCTTAACGGTGTCCTATGTCATAGCCGCTTGCTGGTACATCCAGGGGAATGGGATGTACATCCGCATCAGCAAGAGGGATTATTGGCCCGAGGCTAGGATTTGCCGTTGCATCATGTTGGTTGGCGGCCCGGAGGCTCTCGAGCTTCAATCATGTACCTATTCAACATCTTCCTGAATTACCTGGTCATCGAGTGTGGTGGCACCGATATGATCGGCCGTACTCCACAGGCTGGAGGATAGCTAACTTCATCCTGATCATCGTGCAGGCCAGGCGGGGCAATGGTGACCGTATGCGCGGCGAGTATGGGATACGCAGGTTTGACATGATCCGGGACGTTTTCTGGTACTCGGTGGCGACGTCAATGGTGTGAACGGTTGCGCTCTCTTCGGTGCTTGCGGCGGCCGCGGGCCTGGTGGCATTAGTATTCATCATATCCGACGACCTTTTTTACCTACATGGCGACATGCAGTCTATGCTGCAGTACTTCGTCTTGTTCCTACCGGTGATGTTCCTGGTGTACATTAGGTCGTCCCTCATGCAGTCCATCGACAGGGCCGCTGAGGAAATGGTCAACACTCTGGTCAGAAACATCCTTCTGACGGCATCGTTTGTCGTGGCCACGGTGACTGCGGACTCTCTCACTTCGCTGTGGTGAGGCATGGCGTTTTCCGAGATCGTCGGAGGGCTGATGATGGAGGCCCACGCGGTCTTCGTCCTGAGGAGGATCAAGACTGGGGTGGGCCAGGCGTCGCACGACGGGTGACCTTTCCGCCGTCTTGGAGGGGGCGTCCGGCTGCGTCCGGGGCGGGATGGAGGGGGAGTCGACGTCTATATATTGCGCATGCGCGATGGGTTACGCAGTCATGATGTCCAAAGTCTGTATAAACATCGCCTGGCCGTATTCCAACGGCCCCATTCATCTTGGTCACGTGGCGGGATCGTTGCTCCCCCCGGACATCTTCAGCAGATATAACCGTCTCATTGGCAACCAGGTCCTCATGGTCGGTGGTTCCGACCAGCACGGGACGCCCATCACCGTTTCCGCAGAGAAGTGTGAAATGACGCCGGAGGCCTACGCCGACAAGTATCACGAGATAAACAGGAAGGCGATCAAGGATCTCGGTATAGAGTACAGCCTTTACAACAAGACCCACTGTCCCACACACTTCGAGGTGGTCCAGGACATCTTTCTTAAACTCAGGGAGAAGGGCTACATCTACACCAGGGAATCCAACCAGTACTACTGCCTCCAATGCGCCCGCTTCCTCCCCGACAGGTACGTGGAGGGTGTGTGTCCGAAGTGCAGAGCGGAGAGGACTCGCAGCGACCAGTGCGACCAGTGCGGGACAACCTTCGAGCCTGGCGATTTAGAGGAGCCCTACTGCACGCTCTGCGGCACCAGGCCGGAAATCAGATCCACGGAGCACTTCTTTCTCAGGCTCAGCGTGTTCAGAGAGAGGCTCATCGACTTTGTCTCGGACAAAGACTACTGGAGGTCAAATGTCAAGGCATTCACCAGGAACTGGCTGGAGGAAGGCCTCGATGACAGAGCCATCACCAGAGACATGTCCTGGGGGGTCCCGCTCCCAGTGGAGGGGTGGGACGACAAGGTTCTCTACGTGTGGTTCGAAGCGGTTATAGGATACCTCAGTGCCTCTGTGGAGTACTCCAGGATGGTTGGCCAGCCCGACCTGTGGAAGGAATACTGGCAAGACCCCGAGGTTAGGCACTACTACTTCATCGGCAAGGACAACATCCCGTTCCACTCCATCATCTGGCCGGCGATCCTGATGGGACTGGGCGACATAGACCTGCCCTACGACATTCCCGCCAATGAGTACCTGATGTTCAACGGCGACAAGCTGTCCAAGAGCCGTGGCGGCGCCATTGATGTGCCCACCGTGTTGCAGAAGTTTGATGCCGATCAGGTCAGGTACTACCTGTCTGTGAACATGCCGGACACCCACGACTCAGAGTTCTCCTGGGAGGACTTCGAGACCAAAGTAAATAACGAGCTGGTGGCTGCCCTGGGCAACTACTATCACAGGTGCCTCAGCTTCACCTGGAAGAACTTCGGCATGATTCTTGCTGCAAAGGGAGACGCCTGGGTGACTTTCGAAATCAGTAGGTCGCTGGAGGAGTACAGGGAGTGCTTGTCCCGCTGCGACTTTAAGAAAGGCATCAAGGTGGTCATGGACCTGGCTCGCTTCGGCAACAGGTACTTCGATTCAGTAAAACCCTGGGCTCTCATCAAGGAGGATAGGGATGCCTGCGGTGCCGTAATGGCCGACAACCTCATGATGGTCAAGGCTCTGGTCGTGATGGCCTGGCCGTTCATGCCCAGGTCTTCTGAGAGGATCTGGGGGTTCCTTGGGTACGAGGGGAGTCTAGAGCAGGCGGGTCTGGACGAGGTTCTGTCCCCGCTCCCAGAGGGACAGGTTCTGAACAAGCCGGTACCCGTCTACAGGAAGGTCGAAATAAAGATGGAAGACGACAAGAACGAGACAGTCGGGGGGCAGAAGTTCGAAAAGAAGCAGGAAAAGTTGGCTGAGGCCTCCGCGGGCCCGTTCGCCGCGTTCAGGAAAATGGACATCAGGGTCGGCACGGTCATCTCCGTTGAGGACCACCCCGACGCTGAGAAACTGTACATACTGAAGATCGACCTGGGCGAGAATGAGCCTAGGCAGATCGTCACCAACCTTAAGACGGTTTACCTCAGAGACCAGATGCTCAACAGGAGGCTGTTGGTCATAGCCAACCTCAAGCCCGCCAAGTTCCGCGGTGTGAAGTCCGACGGCATGCTGATGGCGCTAGACGATGAGGACCTGGGCGGAACAGCGGTGAAGCTGCTGAAACCCTCCGCCAACGTCCCCAACGGCACTAGGATCGATTGCGGCCTGGAGTGCTCTTCCTCGAGGATCGAGGTCAAGCATTGCGAGGCCGTAGACATCCGTGTGGGGAAGCTATTCGACGGCCGCATCCTCGGTGGGAACGTACCGGAAGACTGTCCCGATATCTGCGCCCTGGTTTACGACGGGGACCTCAGGGTGCCCATTGGCGACGGCAGGGGATGCTATATTACCGTGGACGACGACAATTTTATAGACGGTGCGAGGGTCAGATGAAAGCGGATCTCCATGTCCACACATGCTACTCCAACGATGGTAAGACCACCATGGAGGAGCTACTCGAGTACGCTGAGAGGTTCGGCATAGGATGCATAGCTGTAACCGATCACAACAGCTTCGAGGCCTACCACGAACTGAAGGACAACGGGAGAATCATAATCATTCCGGCAGAGGAGGTGTCCTCCGCCGAGGGACACATCGTTGCCCTTGGGATCGACAGGCTTATCCCCAGGGACCTCTCCGTCCAGGAGACCATAGACAAAATCCACGAGGCCGGTGGCTACGCCATCGCAGCCCATCCGTACAGATGGTGGTCCGGGCTCGGGGAAAAAAACACCATTAAGTATCCGTTCGACGGCATCGAGGCGCTGAATGGGCGCTCCACTCACAGGAGTAACAGAAGATCGCTGAGGTTGGCGAAGTGCATCGGCAAATCCATGTCTGCCGGTAGCGACGCCCACACGCCCCGCCACATCGGCGAGGGGTACGTCGAGATCCCCTATGGCCTGACCACGTGGCAGGAAGCAGTGGAATACATAATGACGTGCAGGAACATTCGCATGAATAGCAAGAACCGCCACATAAAGGCCACCCTGAAGTATGGGACCAAGTCCATCGGTGAGTGGCTGCTCCGCGGTTGCAAGAGGACGTGAGGCCGGTCTGTTGTCTCAGGGCCCGAGACCAGACCTGTCAGGGGATCCGGGTCTGAAGGGTTCGATGCTCTCGTCGACGAAGCAGGTTCCCCCAGGAGGCTCTCCCTGAATAGTTTGGACGGAGACCACCCGTCGGCCAGGTACCCTATGTAGAGCAAGCTTGCCGATACTTATTCTTTGAGGATGCCCACCAGCTCCCTTACTCTATCTGCGTTGAAGTAGCTTATCTAGGTGGTGCCCGGCCCGAGGCCGACCGTCCCTACATCATGTTCAGGGCCAAGATGGTCACGTCCACCCTGTCGCTGGACTCCCGGGTCTCCGGATGGCACCAACATGCGTTCGAGTCGTAGTAAAGTATCAGCATCAGCGGGGCCTTGTAATAGTACACGTTGCGCCTATGTTCCCAGTCGGCGCACTCCTCCGCTAGCTCATCGTACTTCTTATCTAGCCGAAAGTGCAGAATTCTTGGATATAGGTCAGCTCTTCCCGCTTCTCAGGACCAGCATCTTCTGGGGTAGGCATTCACAATCATAAGGGACCACTTTCCCGCCTCCAGTATCTTCAGGAAGTCCTCCTCCTGCACTAGCGTGTCGGCGTACCTGCGGACGGTCGCCCTGCGTCTCGAGATGTCTATTTACTCCATCGCTCCGTCATCACCACGATTTTTTCGTTGACCTTCCCGCCGTCTAGGGTGACGCAAGCCTTTTCGATACGGAGAACTAGAACCTCGCCTCGATCCCTGGCCTCAGGCAGTGGGCGTCCATGAACGACAGGATGTCGCCGGGGCGTTGGCTATTACTGTAGAAGCCGGTCAGGTAAACTCCATTCGGGATCTCCTTGATCAGATCGAACACGTCAAGAACATATTCCCTTCCCAGGATGCCAGTGTCGCAGACCATCCCGCCGAGTCCCATGAGGCAGAGGGTGTTTTTAAGGGTCAAAGACCCCACTAGCTTCAATGCCTTGTCAGCTGTCACCATTCCATACAGGGTCCTGTTATTCAGAACGGCCTCATCTGTATCCGACAAGAGGCGCAGCTTCTCTTCCTTGTGGGTGGTAGCGATCACCCGGCAGCTCACGGCCTTCGCCAACTGGACGGCTGCATATTTAAGGGCGCACGTGGCGCCCCTGATCAGTAGAGTCTCGCCCTTTTCGACCTTCAGGCACTCAACGAGGGATTCCTATGCTGTGTAGCACGTCTCTAGGATGGCGGTGAGCTCGTCACAGAGAAGGTCGGAGTTCACCGGGAAGGCGTGGTAAGTGGGGAAGGACGCGTACTCGGCGTATCTGCTGTCGAATCTCCTCTCATGCTGCCAATCAGTGCGACTACTATCTACCCTGCCTTCAGACCGCTGTCGGACGGGTCCGCGACCTCCCCGATGCACTCGATCCCGAGGATGACCGGGTAGGTAATGCCCTCCGAGTCGATTTCCTCCAGCCGGAGGAGACTTTCGGAGTGGTTTATACCGAACATCTTGACCCTCACGGGCACACGACCGGGGCCCGCTCCCGGAACAAAGACCTCTGTGATGCGGACATCCTCCACGGGCGTGCCCCGTTATCCTCATGGTCCATATGGTCCCCATCATTGGCCCGCTTCCGTGCGGTACATGTCGAAATCAACGTCGACCCAGCACTGATGGTCGGCGGAGAGACAGCTCCCGGTCACGGCCTCGGCCACCGTCAAGCAATCGCGATAGAAACGGAGGAGCCTGCATTTGGAGTATTTCCCCAGTTTCCAGACGTTTTTATAGTCCTCTTCTGCGACCCTGAGGAATATCTCCTCCATTTCCTCCTCCAGGACGTTCCTGACCTTGCTGTACATCCGCCGGCAGGCGTAGACGTCGCCGTTAGGCAGGATGGCGATGTAGTTGGCCTCACAGTTGTATCCGTCGTGGATCAAGCCATTGTCAGGGAGGTCCTCCACCCGGATCAGACCCTTCTTGTAGAGAAATAGGGTCCACAGGTGGTCCTTGAAGTTGAACGCGGTGCTGCGCTCCTCGTGCTCTCTGAACTTGGATCAGCAGGCCTTCAAGATGTCTCTGTACTCTGCCGGGGTCAGCTGCTCCCCTCCGAAGCGGGGGCCCTCGGGGCAGTGGCGAGTGAAGGCAAACACGTCTGTTTCATTATCCACCCTCACGTCGATGATCCAGAGCAGTTCGGCGGCGTTGGCGTGGGAGACGGTCGTCATGATGGCACAGCGGATCCACGCCCTCTTGATGGGTCCGATAGCCCTGAGGATTTCGTCTAAAAGCCGGGGCGGTGGATCGCCTCGTGAGTGTCCTCAGACCGTCGATCAAGAGTCGGTACCTTTCGCACCCCAGGGAGCGCAGTCTCCAGCAGACTTCGTTGTTAAGGTGGAATTGGTTCCCAATGACGGTGAACGGGACACCCCTGAGAGCATTTAGGCAAGTTCCCGGAAGTAGAGGCTGAGTGTCGGGTCGCCCTCAGTAATGTAAAAATATAACATGCGATGAAGGTCCATACATGGAGAGACAACTCCCTAGGATGCGCTCTATCTCTGGCAGGGTCGCAGTGCGCAGCTGCACGTCCCCTTCGAGAATATGTAAAAGTGTTTGTAGCGCTGGTCATACTCGTTGGTTATGTGCCATTAGAATAAGAAATAGGGATTCACGAATTCGGAGAAGGTATTTAAATCCAGCTTTCGCCGAATCGTGAACTCATTCAGACCCGCAGGTGCAGATGGCCGCTTTGCTCCAGGAGGTGAACTTCTTTAGATTGCTTATTCCTATCATTTCTGTCCGGCAGGCAGTTGTATGATGCGATATGTCCTGGTCTTTATTTATAGCAAGGAGCAACGGTCCATAACCGCATCCCAAATATGTGGGACTCTCATCTGGGGACCGTATCATGTAGGAAAGTCAGGAAGCGCAGACATGCCCAGTTGCGACGCTAATCGAGCTCATAAATAGCAAGTGGAAGGTGTTCATTCTCAGGAATCTGCAGGGCCTTAACCGCTTCTCGGATATCAAAAGGACGATCCCAGGGGTGAGCTCCAAGGCGCTTTCGGAGGCCCTTAGGAGTATGGAGGCTGACGGGCTCCCGGTCAAGGAGATCGGCGAGGACCCTAACCTACCGGTCACGTACAGGCTCAGCGACCTGGGCGAATCCTTGAGGTCGATGATCGAGGCCATGTGGAGCTGGGGCCAGAGGTACATGGACGGGGAGCTGTTACCGTCGAAGTAACGCGTCTCTCAGTTTTGGCAGGGAACCAACGCCGATAGAAGGATGTGTGAGGGGTTGGATAATGGCGTCCCTTTCTGGGACGCCGTTTTCAGACCATCAGACTTGCAGATCTGAGCTCCGCTGCGATCTTGTCGACCGCGCGGGTGACGTCCTCTGGGACCTTGGCGCCGGTGCAGACCATCTTGCCGGATCCGAACAGAAGCACAACGACCTTGGGGTCGTCCAGTCTGTAGACGAGGCCGGGGAACTGCTCGGGCTCGTATTCGACTTTTTCGAGTCCCAGTGTGATGGCCACTGTGTTGAGGTTGATCTCCTGTTCCAGGTCAGAGGAGGCGACGATGTTCTGAACCTCAATCTTGGGCTCGATTGTGATCTTGACATCGGCTTTCTCCAGGTCTTTGGCTACCTTGCTGATGGCAATATTGACATCCTCGCGGCATTTGGCCCCAGTGCATACTACCTTCCCGCTCCTGAATATCAGGGTGGCGGTCTTGGGCTCCTTGAGTCTGTAGACGAGACCGGGGAACTGCTGGGGGTTGTACTCGGCACCCTCCAGAGCGTCTTCAATCTTGTTCAGGTCCAGTTCCTGACCAAGGTATGTCGAAGCCACCACGTTCTCAATGTTCATTTTGGCCATCTTTTCACCGAGTCGGGCTACTTAAATAGTATTTATTAAGGTTTCGGACTAGGAAGTATTGTTGTATAATTCGCCGGCACGATTCAGTCTACTCGATTCGTTGAATGATGATTTTATGAATTAATTGTCTTAAATCACTATTTCATATAGTATATAAAATTTTCTATAAATATAAATATTAATGGAATCATCTTAGATATGGTCCGTGCTGGTTGCTAGTGCGGGTTGAAGTTAAAAAAACGCCCCATTCTGTACGAATAGAACGGGATAGTCACCCTTATAGGATATCAGTAGGAGAACGGGTATACGTATCGAATGTCAGAATAAAGTAACCATGTCGGCGGCGAGTTCCGCCGCCGGCAAGAGAGTGAATAGAGCACGTTCTCCCACCAAG
>CAZXOR010000003.1:0-13447 GCA_964642395.1 uncultured Methanomassiliicoccales archaeon
TAGTTCTCAAGTTTTACGACATCACGCTTCGCGCAGTGAGCATCGTGGGGCTCATGCCTGTGAGATCGGATAACTGGGTGGCGCTTTCACATCCCAGTTTCTCGTAGTACAGGCAGGAACGCTCTGCGTTGACACTCGTTCAGCAACAGCATCATCTTGTTAATCATCGTCTTGTCGGACTCGTCCAACTCCGTTCCCCTGTGGGTTATTGTCATAGAGTATGTTTGCATTATTTCACAGATTATTTTTTGTCAGTCCTTTATCGGAGAAGATATTCGAGTACTCGTAGGACAGCTTGATTTCATGGAGGAGCATATGCGAATTCACGCGTCTTTTAAGGTCTCTGTAGGAGACTTCTCATTAAAATTCGTCCTAGAGATCTTGCGTCTCATCATCCACTCCTTGGAGGACATGATGCATTCAACAAACTCGTTCTCTCCGTGAAGCCGCCTACGCATGTAGGCGGCCAGCTCTATGGAGTCGTTCCTGTCGGTCTTCTTGACAGACTTGTTGATGCGGTACAGATCTCTGGCTTGTGTTACGGTGATGTGGCATCCCAGATTGGTCAGGACCTAGTAGGTGCAGAAGGTCTTCGTTGAGTTCTCGATTAGCATGTGGACGTTGCAGCCCTTCAGAACCTGCATGGTCGCGTGCATGTTCTGAGGTTCAGTGTCGTTAAGCCTATGGTTTTTATTGAAATCATCTAATAGGGTCTGCAGTCACTTCGGTGGCTCGCCGTCTCCTGCGTAGACGGCGTGGCAGACGGCGGAGCTCTTGTGTAGATCCATTCTCAATGCTAATCGGGCAGTTCTATTTCTGTATATTTCTGTCGCGAGCAACTAAATATATGGACCGTCGGTTCTTTATTTAAAAACTCGGATTACCACTCAGCTCGTGTTATTCAATTTGTCACAAACGTTAATGCACGGGTCAATTTTTAATGAGCATTGTTCTCCCGTCCGCTCCTGCTCCAACGGGGACGCTGCATCAAATCTGGGCCTGCATGTCCGCACGCGCATTCTGGCCATGTCTGTCGTCTGACGACCTCAGCGCCGTGATATTGAAAGCTTATAGGACGAGTCAAAGAACCCGGGTTTCAACGTTCTGGATCTATGGGACAATCCGGTTCCATCAGAGCTTATATGACAGTCCGCAAGCCCCGTCCCTGACATCGAAGGTGGCCAGCGCGCCATTGATGAAGGTCATCCTAGGCGCCTTGTGCCCCACATCGGCGCCAAACACTATCGGGACCTCTATGTCGGAAAGCTCCGACATCGCCGTCTCTCTGTATGATAGGGCCCCGGAGTAGAACAATTCCCTGCCGAACACGATCCCCGTGCAGTCCTCCATCCATCCCAATTTCCGCATCCCTCTCAGGGTCTTGCGTACCCTCTCCTCGGTCATGTCGTAGATCTCTAAGTACCAGATGATGCCGTCGGCCCCATAGCGCTGTACAAACCCGCCTGCGTCGGCGGTACCCTCCTTGATGAACCACTCCACCACGTCCATGCATCCACCGATCAGACGACCGGCGAACACCGAGTCCCCCCAGGTGCAGTACCAGACCGTTTCCTCGTCTAGGGCGAAGGGCTCTAGGCCGGTCACCCTGTTGGCGAACCCGGACGCGTGCATTGGGAACGAGCGTTGCGATAAGCGCCTCCCCTCCAGGAACTCCAGGGACTGTTCCACGCTTGGATGTAGCGGCTCCATGCCTAGGTCACCGAAGTTTCCGCAATACACTGTTGCGATGTCGTGCTCGGCGGTGATCTTAAACAGCAAGGTGGTGTTGTCGGAATAGCCCTGGTACCACTTTGGATCCGATTCCAGGAGGCCCCAGTCCATTAAGGGCAGCATCTCGTACTCGTAGTCGCCGCCGGACGCAGCGAGCACTGCGCGGACCTCCGGGTCTGAGACCAGTGAATCCCACTCTGTGATCCTGCGGTCGGCCGGCGCGCTGCGCCCGGTCTCGTCGCATTCAAATGTGTCTGGGGTAAACCTCACCTTGTAGCCGCGCGACTCTAGCTTCTCGGCAGCATGCGCGAACCTCGCCTTGTCTGTATCCTCCGTCACACCTGCGGACGGGGCGGTGACGCCGATAGTATCCCCATCGGAGACGAACCTCGGAACAATCATGAACACACAGATGATCGTGTCAGTTATAACCGATGCGCCCCATGACCCGTTCATGGGAATCCTATCTGATAGAGACATAATGGAAAGCCTGATGACCGGCTACATCGGCATTGACGACTTCATCAAGAAGGGGCTGACCCCCAACGGTTACGACCTCCGCATCGCGGAGATCTTGGTCCGTGGCGACCCTGAAATCAGAAAGGAGGGCACCGTGGCGATCTCCCCTCGCACCATGTTTTACGTGTCTACCGTTGAGAGGGTCAGGATGCCGAGGGACATCTGTGCCCAGCTCTGGCTCAGGACCACTTGGATCAGGAGAGGTATCATAGGTGCATTCGGCAAGATCGACGCGGGCTTCGAGGGGACTCTCACCCTGGGGGCGTACAACGCCACGGACGACCTGGTGGAGATCCCGATAGGGGAAAGGTTCTGCCAGATGGTGTTCGAGACTCTGAACTCCGAGACCATCGAGGATTACACCCAATGCAGCGGCAACTACCAGGGCCAGACGGGCGTGACGCTGGACCCCAGGAAGAAGTGAATCCATCGCGTATCGGCTGAGACGGGCCAGGCGACATGTAGTGGAGCTTTCGGCGGTCATGGGACCGTAATATCTGGGAACGCCAGCACATCCCGTTTCCGGATGGGGCTTAGGCCTTGTGGATGTCCAGGGAGTAGATGCTCATCGTCGGAGAGTAGGTCTTCAGCTCGGACACGTCAACCGTTACGCTGTGGCCTCTTTCCGCGGAAACGGAGATCAGAGATTCCAGAAACGCAGGGAAGTCCGCCCTCTCCAAGATCTTGTACATGTATACTGTCCCCCCGCGGTTCAGCCTCTCCAGGGCGATCGGCAAGAACCTGTCGGCAATTTGCGGGAGGTTCATAATTATGCGATCGGCCAGTGGGAGCCCGTGCACTAGCACCGAGGAGTCCCCGGTCATGGGGTGCAGGTTCGGAGCACGGTTTCTCTCGGCGTTGATTCTTGCGAAATGCTCGGCCTCCGGGTTGAGATCGATGGAATAGACGATCGACGGCTTCGCCAGATGGCACATCATCGTCCCGAAGGGGGCCACCCCTCCGAACATATCGATGACTGTCTCCCCATCCTCAACCAGCCCGGCGATGCGGGACCTCTCCCCGCTGAGGCAAGGGTTGAAGTACACTCTGGCGGGGTCGGTGCGGAGCTCCACCCCGAACTCCCGGTGGACGGTTTCCGACGTCCCCGTGCCGGCGATTTTCTCCAGGTTCCTGATCCTAAACTCTCCCTTGACACCGTGATCCCGGAAGACGATACGGAGGCTACGGTTCACCTTTAAAAGAGCTTCCCCTATCCCCTTCGCGTACGAGACGAGCTCGTCTGGAATCTTCATTATGGCTACATCGCCTACGACGTTGAAAGACGATGGCAGGAGCTCTATTAGCTTCCCAGGCACGTCAGCGACCTCTCTGTAATCGGTTGGGCGCTGTTTCTGGACTTGCATCTCCGCGTCCTCGGCCTCGTAGCCCATGTACGAGTTACAAAGCACCGGAATCAGGATGGAGTCCCCGTCAGGACGTATTTTGGCGCTAAGATTGAGTAATCCATCCTCGAAAAGCTTAGAGCGTACCCCCTCGCCGTCGCGCTTGGGGACGCGAATGCATCTGGTCATGGCATTACTATGAGGGAGGTTGGCTTAAAAGGTGTCGTGGTCCTTTCTGAACCTTTTGGGTAGGACGAAAAGCTCGTCTTTTTCGTCAAACCCGACGGATGCGCTGACCTCGTAGACGTCCTCTATTAGCTCGGAAGTGATGATGTCTTTCGGCCTCCCAATATCGATGATCTCGCCCTTCTTCATGATGATGCAGACGTCGCAGTACCTGGCCATAAGCGAGATATCATGCTCCGCCACCATGATGGTCATGTCCTTCTTCATCATGGCGTTGAGGTACTCCATCACGTCCAGCTTGTACTTTATGTCCAGGTGTGAGGTGGGCTCGTCCACCAGCATGAGCCTGGGCTGTTGCACGTAAGCCTTGGCTATCAGTACCCTTTGCTTCTCCCCCGAAGATAGCGCGCTCACGGCGCGATCCATCAGATGGTATACCCCGAACTTCTTCAGGGTCTCTACCACCATCTACTCGTCCTCTTTTGGCTCCCACCAAATGTTCTTTAGATAGGGGTACCTACCGAGCATAACGGTCTCGTACACCGTAAGCCCGAAGCTCCCCCTGAGCTCTGCCGGGACGTTGGCGACCTTTTTGGCTATATCCCTTGGGGTTTTGCCCAGAACAGACTCTCCGTCGATCAGGATATCCCCTCTGGTAGGGTCGTGGAGACGGTTGATGCATCTCATCATCGTGGTCTTGCCGCAGCCGTTGGGTCCTATGAGCCCCACTAGCTGACCGGGGCCAAGGTTATACGACACACCCCTCACAGCACGGTATCCATCCTCGTAGGTCTTCTCCAGATTGCGGACATCCAGCAGCGGCACGTCACCCATCGTACATCCGCCCTCTCTTGATAAGTAAATACGCGAACACCGGTATTCCAATAACCGTGGTTATCGCCCCCACCGGCAACTCCATGCCATAGTACCCAGTCCTTGCTAACAGGTCGGCGAGCATAAGCATCACATCTCCGAAGCATATGGAGGCGGGGAGAATCATCCTGTGGTCGCTTCCTAGCAGCATCCTGCACAGGTGGGGTATCACCAGGCCAACGAACCCTATGATCCCACAGAACGCTACGCACACGGACGTGAGCACCGAGGCCAGGATCAGCATCAGCTTGTTAAACCTCTTGACGTTCAGACCCATTTGCTTGGCCTGGTCTTCCCCCAGAAGCACCAGGTTTAGCTCCTTCGCCCACAGCAGCGGCACTGCTGACAGGAAGATCGACAACACCAGGATCACCCCGACCTGGGACCATGTGACCTCTGCGAAGGACCCGTACAGCCAGGATAGGGCGTTGCTCAAACGCTCTCCAGCCATAGTCAGCATCAGGGTCTGCACCGAGGAGAAAGCTAGCCCCACTACTACTCCCGCCAGATTGTAGTTTATGGTCGATCCGCCGGCCCTCTCCGCTAGCACCATGGTACAGACGAAGGCGATCAGCCCGCCAATGCAGGCTGCGATCGCCGTGAGGAATATTGAATGGTACGAGAATATCTCGAAAAACGTGAAGTTGAATGCTATGACGGCGATGGCCGCCACGCCGGCCCCGGAGGACACCCCCATTATGTAGGGATCCACCAGCGGGTTCTTGATGATCGCCTGGTAAATGCTGCCAGCCATAGATAGCCCTATGCCCACCGCCAGGGCAGCTATGGTCCTGGGGAGCCTGGATACGAACACCGTGGTTTCCACAGCGTCTAGCCCCATCCCATCCTTGGCCACCGCAGAGAACAGGGCGGAGAAGGCCTCCACTGGGTTGAGCACTGACGTAGCTCCGACGCAGAGGCAGAGGGTGAACGACAGGAAGGATAGGATGACACCTATAAATATGACGACTTTAAGCCTGTGCCTGCTACGAGTGTTGTGTGAGATGTCCTTCCCGTAGAGGTAGTGACTCAGCAAAGAACGGGCGGCCTTGAACGGATGCTCGATACCCTTCCAGTACCTGAAGATATAGCAGAAGGCGGCTAGGACTAGCACTACTGCCAGGATGATAATTGCCAAGACACCAATGATAGGCAGACCTGCTGATCCGTCGAAGACGTTTTCGTAGGGAGTGAATCCGCCTACGAGGGCGTAGATTCCCGTGTCGAAGCTGCAGAAGATCATGCCGTCGATCAACAGTATCGACACCATGTTGAAGTTGCGAACCCCGGCAGGTACCTTGGCGGTTCCCACAATCGTGCCGTTCAGGGATATTTGGTAGATTTGGTTGGCCGAGGAGTAGCTCTGTGCAAATATGTACTGGCCGTTCACCAGGACCATCGCGGAGTGTGTCCCTGCCAGCCCTTCGATCACGGCCTCCAGCTCCAGGTCGGGGCCGATGCGATACAGGGTTGTGCTCACCCCGTCGGAGATCAGGACATACGCCCCGGTGAACAATTCCGTGTCCACCCCAAGTACGTACCTTCCTACGGTTCCCATCCCGTCGTTCAAGTATAGTCTTTCCAGAGCGCCGGAGGAGGAATCGTAGCGGTACACAATGATACCGGAATACATCTGGCTCATCCCGTGTCCGTCGGAGACGGTGGCGTAGATGTAATACACGCCGGGATCTTCCTCGATCACAGCCATCTGCCCCACGTTGCCGTAGACCTGCTCCTTGGTGACCTGGTATACGGTTTCATCCACCAGGCACTCGCCGGTGGCCCCATCGAAGATGTACACATGCCCATTCAGGACCCCCACGTACAGCAAGCCGTCCACCATAGTGGAGGCCACCAGATAGGTGCTCCCCTCCAGCAGGTACGACCATATCAGGTTCAGGTTCAGGTCGAAGCAGTAAACCATACCGTTAGAATGAGTGACGTAGATGGCCCCCTGCGAGAAGATCATAGACGAGTACCCGGAGTTGTAATTGTATCCGGTGAGCTCTTGGGGAACGCTGGACGGGGCGCACTCCGCCTTGTCCATGGGGACTCCGCCATACGATGTGACGTTCCCGTTCCCCTCACCAGGGCCTTCCGCCCAGGGAATCCTGTAGATGTAGCCGGTCATCGTGGCCATGTAGATGTAGTCGCCGACGATCAGCGGCGTGGATGACTCGTAGTTTGTGCCGCTGGAGAACTGAAACGTCCATACCTCTTCCCCGGTGTGGGCGTCAAAGCACACGAGACTCGCCATGTCGGTGGAGGACGACATTCCGTATTTCTAGAATATGTACCCTCCGGCGTAGAGCATATTGGCGTGGACAGTGCCCGAGTCGATCCAGGCTGTCTCGTAGCTCCCCGATTCTGACAAATCTGAGGTCTAGGACCCACTGTTGGCGGCATCCCCCCTGGACATGGTCCAGGCGCTTCTATGGTCAGGGGTCACCGTGGGGGAGAAACCCTCTGGATAGTACCCCAGGGCGACCGCGTTCGACGAGAGCACGTCGTCCAGGCACGTCTTCTCCCATCTTCCATCTGTCCAGACGTAAGCCATCCATGATACTGTGGAAAAAACCCCTGTGGATCCGGACTGACTCATGCTTCCGCCCGTGTCCTCTCCACCCACGATCACTGTTCCCACACCGTCGACGGTCACGTCCCCGTTCAGGGAGTACTCGATTCCAATGGCCTCCAGACCATTGGCCACTGTGTAGCCCACGGAACCCCCGTTTAGGATGGTAACCCAATGAACCTCTCCGTTTCCCTTGTCTAGTAGGAACGCCGTCCCGCCGTCGTCGGCGTCCGACTGGAAGGCCAAGGCCACTGTGGACCCCATGACCACCAGCACCATAACCATAGCGAGTGCCAGCGCTCTGTAGCTCTAATCGGTCTTCATACGCTTATGTCCCTGCTGTATGTCAGATAGTCGCGATAGTCGTCCCCTATGTACATGGGGACTTCAATGTCGAAGTCATCCGGGTAGAGCATCATTGCCATCAGTTCGGCCACCTGGGCCGTCTTGGGGCCGTAACGCTGGAACATCTCCGCCGCACCCTCGCACACCATGTAAATTCTGCCCTTCTTCCAGGCGTCAGTCGACTGCCACTGGGTAGACAAGTGGCTGTAAAGGTAGTCATACTCCTCCTGCGTGGCGGCGTATTCCGCTGTAATTATAATTATAACATCCGGATTCTGCTGGGTTATCATGTCGGATGTAATATGGACCCATCCGCTCCTGCTCGAGAACACGTTGTTCGAGGAGAGCATGTCCAGGATCCCGTTCATGTATGTGTCTCCTCCGGCTACCCAGGGGCTGATGTCGGGCTCCAGCGCGACCATCACGTCCAGTGACCAGTCGGCGTAGCCCTGGAGGACGGACGACAGAGCATCGAAGACGTACTCCGTCTTCTTTATAACCTGCTTTGCAGCCATGTCGTATCCGATTACCTGTCCCGCGATGAATATGTTGTCCATAATGCTGTTCACGTCCGTGTCCGAATATAGGACAATGGAGTTCACTCCCAGATCCCGGAGCTGCACGGCCATTTGGAAGTGGCAGTACTGTCCCCCGTCGCAGAGGACTATATCTGGATAGGTGTTGACAATGACTTCGAAGCTGGGGCTTGTGTAGGTCCCCACCATGGTTATATTCTCGCTGGCTTTGCCGGCGACAACTGACTAGGGGTAGTTGGAGTAGTAGTCTGCGCCTACAAGGAGGTTCTCGGCGCCAATGGAGGCCACTATCTCCGTTACGGTAGGGGACAGGGGTACCAGCCGATAGATCTGCTGGAATCCGTATATCGGGTTGCCGACCGCGTCCACGGCGACGGTCGGGATCTCTCCCTCGGCGTGGTATGCCCAAGATATGACGGTGTACCGAGATGGGTCCTGGGTGTATGGGGCTTCTAGGAGGGTCCATCCCGTGTCCCCGGGCATCACTACCCAAAGGTCCCATTGCTTGCCATCGTCGCCGGAGGCGTCCCCGTTGATCTCTATGATGGTACCGTCGTCTGCCAGCGTGAGTGAGTACAAATTCTCGGAACAGGCGTGCTCCAACAGTTCGAGGGTAGTGCCGAAACCGAACAGGTCTGCGTCAGTCCAAGTAATTTCGTAGGAACCGAAGTCGATGACTGTGCCCTGGGCCTGGTCGGTCTCAGCGGAGGCCGGTATGAGACCGGCGACCACGGCCAGGAGGATCCCCGCCACTACAAGTGTGACGGATATGGCGACCCTGTTCCTGATTTCCAAAATCTCACCTGCGTATTGTGTGGAAAAGGGGCCTGAGCTCCTGAATGCGTTTAAACGAGAGGTCTGCCGGTGGTGCTTCCAAGATTGAGGTCGTACTCGGTCTCGTAGTCCTCGTTCATCTTGTAGTCCGAGTAGTAGACGTAGACCACGTTAGACGTTACGTCCTCCAAAACGGGCCCGAATGTGAAGTATCCACTGTAATAGCTATCATAGTCCATGGACGTGTATAGGAAAATCCCTATATCGATTCCGATGTAGTTGCCCTCTTCATCCATGCCGGATGAGGACTCGTATCCCTCGAACTCGACCATTCTGTGATCGCCCACGGAAGCATCGATTCCCGTTTCATTCATCTGGTTCTCGAGGACGGTCATGATGTCGCTACTCTGTCCGGAGTACCAGTCGTCGATTTCGTCGCTGAACCTGTCAAGATATAAGTAATTGGCTTCGGTTTGCTCACTATCGTTGTTCCCGCTGCCGTTGTCATAGATCGAGTATACCATGGCAGCGGTGATGATCATGTTCTTGTTTTCCATATAGAACCTCCCGAGTGCCACCGGTTGGATTTGTTATCCAGACGCCTTGATTTAAATGTATTGGATGATATAACCATATACATCTAATTCCAGAGAAACAGATCCTCTGGATACTCTACCTGGATGTGTCCGGTGCGACTTTCTGGGGGCTCACTCGTCCTCGATGATCTCCTTGGGCGCACCCGCAAACTTTACAAGCGCGTACTGCTCCATGAAGTGGAGGTTTCCAGGCAAGACTAAGGTCTGCAGGGGCTCTCCCAGGTCTATCTTGAGCAGGTCCTGGGGGTAACCGGCAAAGATCCTCTCCTCGGGGGAGCCAACTTTGGATGCCACGCAAAGCAGGGTCCTGTCGTTGATGAGGTTCTCACCCCACCTCATCTCGCCCTCGATCAGCCACTCGATGGCCTGATGGGCAGTCATGTATCTGAGCTCGTCGGCGCGAATGTCTAGTAGGATCATGGTGTGCAGGCCCCTCTCCTTGTTTTCTATGATGTGGTCGTATGGGGATCTGGGGTGGTAATTCTCCTCCAAAAACGGGAGGGTGACAGTCCTGCCGAACTTGTAGGGCTGCAGGCCCAGGGACGTGGGGCAGGCAGAAAAGATCGAGATGCCGTGGAACACCCTCACTGGGATGCCAGCCTCCGCGGCCTGGATCCTGAGGTCCACGTGGGTGGTGGCCAGCATGGTGTCGCCGGCGGTGACGAAGCCGACCCTCATACTCATCGCATCCTAGACAATGTCGTCGCTATCCTCCACCTGGGCGCGGTACATAATGCACACCGGCTTCCCGATGACCGTCTCCAGATCCTCGACCTTGGTGCCGATGAGTGTGGACGTGTAGAACTCGGCGTAAATCTTATCGCATTCCTTCAATGCCTCGAGAGCCTTCACGGTCATGCCGTCGGTGCCGCTGAGGCCAAGTCCCACTAAGATAAGTTCGGATGTCATCGGCCTCCTAATTATAGTTCGGTATTAAATCATCCGTGGGTGCGTCGCTCCACATCCTCGATGTCGAAGGGGACCAACGGTGTGAACTCCAACATCCAATCCTCCGCCTCCCACATGTCCCTGATGAATGCTGCAGCGAAGAGGGGATAGTGCTCTATCTCGTCGTCTATGCCTATATTCATTCTCTTGAACACCATATGACGCTGGAACCTCGGATCCGTCAGGGTGTTGGTTAGAGACGGCGCGGTGCAATCCCTTCCAGATTTCACCTTGACGGATGTGATGTCCTATCTCATGCCGATGACGAAATTAAGCTCCATCCTGTCGGGACTCTTACGGTTGATGTAGTAGTGTGTGATGTTTGCCATTATCAGGCATTCCGTCACCGTGTTCTCCGTCAGAGCGCCCTGGTAGAATGCCACATAGCCCGAAACAATCGCTAGCAGTGTGCTCCTGTCCTATCGTTCATCATATGCAGAAACATCCCATGTTAGACATGTACATCTTGAACTGATCCTTGTCCATGGAAACGGACAAGGGCCTGGATATCCTCTGATCTGATAGCACATGTTCTCAATGCCGGACTCATCTATCCACAGTATGGTGCTTCCGTATTTGTGGAACCTATCTTTGGATCTGCTATTATTATCGATACGAGAATATATGAATTTCTTGTTAGTGGGAAAGCTGATGATGAATTGACTTCAAAGTCTTCCTGATCTACCTCGGACTCAATGGCATATTTAATGATGTCGTTCACGTTCAACCGGACGATATCGTATAGAGCTTCCATTGCCCCGGAGATACCGTTGTTTGGATACTTTGACACTGCTTCGGACATGCCTCCGATCATCATGAACTTTGTGAACTCCCTCATCATCATGTCCAGCATCACCGTTTTTATAGGCTCACGTTCGCGTATGTACCCTAACGATGTCTATGAATTCCTTGTTGTATTCCTTGGCTCACAGGAATTTCTCGAAGTTGAGCCCGTACATGCGTATATGCGTCTCGTAGCCTATGGGGGTCAGACTCGCATAATCCTCCGAATTATTGTTCTTCAAGGTGAACGTTCAGGAGAGACCCGGATGCTACGACATTATACATGCGGTCCTGGCAGAATCATTTCAGAGATGCTATGGCAGATGTATAGGATTACACTTTGTCGAAGATTATGCGCGTTTCGCCGAGAACTGGTCTGAACGACTTGCGAGGCTCCGGGATCCGTACGATGTCGTCTACCGTTTCGGCTTCCTGATGTTGTACACAATCTTCTTCTCCGTACTGAGGTCCGCATAGACACTGCTGGAATAGGTCTTGGCGAGCTCCTTCAGGATGAACGTTTTGCCGACCTGGCGCTGTCCGCGGAGGAGTAGCGGTGTGTATCCAGGCTTCGACTTTCACTCCAGTAGTTGATTGTAAATATTTCTTTTGAGATTATATTCACAGGTTTATATGCATTCAAGTTATAAAAATGCAATATTAAATTCATGTAAAAAATACATTATATTTACTGTAAATTTAGATATAATTGCAGGATTTTTACTGTAAATTCAAATTAAAACGCAAGAACATTACTCAGAATGCGAATACCAGTGATAACGGGAAGGAAGAGGGAATGAATCCTCTATTTGGTTTTTTCACATGGGAAAGAAGAACCAGGCGGTCATGCTCAGGTAGTTCGCTCCAGAGCACTTATGGTACTTGGCGTTAACCATGGCGGTGAAGTCCTCGGCGGAAGAGGACTCAACGACGATGGCCTTAAGGTCCTGGTGGTATGCGATTTTAGTCTTCACGTCCTACCTGGTCTCTGGTCCGTAGTGGGTGGACAGGAAGATCTTGTAGCTCTTGTCCAGGTAGCTTTGAAGGTTGGCGATGGTAGCGTTGGCGTGCCCGGCGCCAATAATGATGGAGTGGCAGTCTTGTCCCAGCATGTGCGTGTAGACGGCCTTGATCTTGGGGATCTCGACCTTGTAGGCATCGTTGTCGGAGTTGACGACCATGTCGATGTCGACAATGCTCAACTGCCCAGCGCTGATTTTTTCCCCGTCTTCGATGACGGTGGCGTCGAAGGCGTCCCCAAAGGTCCCGACAAAGCCGTCGATCAGAACATTGCCTCCGCCGACGGTGTTGTACTTAGGGGTGCTCTCAGTCATGTAGGACTTGACTCCGGACAGGAAGTTACCGGCCGCGTGATAGGCGACAAGCTTGCCCTCGACCTCAATCTTCTCGTCGCTCAGGTACTGGGTTATCTTCTTGATGCTGTTCTTGAAGCAAAGACGCTCAATAACGACGCTCTTCCGTTTTTCATGATTCTGTTTGAGTTTTTTCAGGATGATGACCTGGTCGTCGATGGCGTTCTTGGTGCTGTAGACGTGCACATTCATGGATTCATATCCAGATAGTCACTTCGCTGCTCTTCAGAGTCATTTTACTGCTGTTCATGTTGATTTCTACTTGACCATCTCAATTTGTGGACCATATTGTCGAGAGAGCCCTTTATGATTCAGGGTTGAAACTTGAATAATCAGGAATTGAGTTGAATTGATTTATGGCATGTGAATTCTACGATATATAAGACGTTCATTCAATGCTTGAGGAGTGACAAAGTTTTGAGAAAGCGCAGCATCACCAAAGATGTGAATTTTTAGGATATACCACATTTCGTACAATCATACCAGAGTATGTAACACTATAGCAAAAACTCAGATGTACTTAGTGGGAATTCGGATGGACTTGTCAACATCTTCACCTGGATTGAAAGTCCGTAGTTCTATACTGGTCTGAGGATGGGTGACTACGCCCCAGAGAATCATCATGATCGTCCAGTCACAGCTGTTTGATCATGGATGTTAAATGCTAGATGTGCGAGTGTCCTGCATGCAGGGCACTCTGCAAAGTGCACCAGTACAAGAGGAAGTTACTTGCACACCAGGTGCTCGATGAGGGCCACTGTCATAGAGGCCCTCATCCTAGGTTCAAGTACGAGATTTGCAACGGTACTTCAAGTGTGGCTTCATAGGGGTCTTGAGAGTCACGACCTCGGCATGGGGTTGTACT
>CAZXOR010000004.1:0-13126 GCA_964642395.1 uncultured Methanomassiliicoccales archaeon
TCTATCGTTGCTGCAAGTGCAACCACTCCTGGAGGGAGTACTGATGTTCAACGCGAACCTGAAATCAGACACACTGAAAGGGCTCGTCAACATCGTCTCCACACTCATAGACGAAGTCAAGTTCACGATAACACCTGAGGGCATGACACTAAAAGCCGTCGACGCCGCTCATGTTGCGATGATCGAGATGGAAGTTGAGAGCTGCGCCTTCGACAGGTACCAGGCGGAGCCTTGCGAGATCGGACTCGATCTGGACAAGGTCAAAGACGTGCTGAAGCTCGCCACCTCCGGCGACAACATCGGCATGGAGCAGGACGACGCCCATGGCAGGCTCGTGTTCAAGATCGGGAACATAACCAGGCGCATGAACTTGGTGGACACCTCCACCATGAGTGATCCCAAGGTGCCCCAGTTATCCCTCGTCGCCAAGATCAGCCTGTCGGTGGATGAGCTTCAGAAGGGTATTCGCGCCGCGGATAAGATCTCGGACCACATCACGCTTAAGGCCGGGCCCGGCTACTTCGACATGTACTGTGAAGGCGACACCGACTCTGTCAGTCTGCACTTGGACGGGGCCTCTGTCGAGGTCGATGTGGACTCCGAAGTGTGCAGCATGTTCCCTCTGGACTACATCTCCAACATCATCAAGGCCATACCTGCGGGGACCACGGTCAGGGTCGAACTGGACAACGACTATCCCGTTAAACTCGTGTTCTCGCTGGCTGACGGCAATGCCAGGGTGAACTACCTCCTGGCCCCCAGGATCGAGAGCGAGTGACTATGAAGGACATAAGCGTGACAGAGCTCGAGGAGATAGCCAATAAGCTTAGGGTTCATGTGGTGGAGATGACTACCGTGGCGGGATCTGGGCATCCGGGCGGATCCCTCTCCGCCGCCGATCTCATGGCGGTACTTTACTTCCGTAATATGAATCACGACCCATCCAACCCCGAATGGGAGGACAGGGACAGGTTCGTGCTCTCCAAGGGCCATGTGGCCCCCGTATTGTATGCAGCCCTGGCCGAGTCCGGGTACTTCCCGGTGGGGGATCTCCTCACCCTGAGGAAGCTGGGCTCCAGGCTGCAGGGGCACCCCGTTCGCGGGAAGATTCCCGGGGTCGAGATGTCCACGGGGTCGTTAGGCCAAGGGCTCAGCATGTCTTGCGGGATTGCACTGGCCGGATTGATGGACGGCAGAGGGTACAAGACTTACTGCCTGATGGGCGATGGCGAGTTGCAGAGTGGTCAGAACTGGGAGGCCGTCATGTTCGCCAGCCACAGAGGCCTCAGCAACCTCATAGCGATAGTCGATAGGAACCGTCTCCAAATCACCGGAAGCACGGAGGACATCGTCAGCCTCGAGCCCCTTCCCGAAAAGTGGAAGGCCTTCGGCTGGAACGTGATCATAATCAACGGCCATAGCATTAGGCAAATCAAGGAGGCTTTGGACAAGGCCGCGGAGTCCAAGAGGAGGCCCACAGTCATTATCATGAACACTATTAAGGGAAATGGCGTCTCGTTCATGGAGAATAACGCCGGATTCCACGGCAAGGCCTGCAACTTGGACGAGTTCGAGCGGGCTATGATCGAGCTGAGAGGGCGTCCGAATGAAAGAGAGGCTTGCACAGCGCAACTACTACGGCAAGGCCCTGGCAGAACTCGCCGAGGAAAACCCGAGGGTCGTCGTCCTGGATGCAGACCTTGCCGGGTCCACCAAGACATCAGACTTTCAGAAGGTTTGCTCCAAAAGGTTCGTGGAGGTCGGCATTGCTGAGCAGAACATGATTGGTATCGCTGCCGGCCTCGCGGCATCTGGGAAGATCGCCTTCGCATCCACCTTTGGGGTCTTCGCCACTGGTAGATGCTGGGAGCAGATCAGGCTTGCCGTGGCGTATCCGAGGCTCAACGTCAAGGTCATCGCCACCCACTGCGGGATCAGTGTGGGAGAGGACGGCGCGTCCCACCAAGCACTGGAAGATATGGCCGTCATGCGCGCGCTGCCCAATATGACAGTCATCTCGCCGGTCGACGCCTACGAGGCATACGCCGCCACCAAGGTCATAGCCGACTACGACGGCCCCGTATATATGAGGATGGGCCGTGCAGAGTTCCCCGCCGTCACCGATGAAAGCACTCCTTTCACGATCGGGAGGGCTAAAGTGCTCAGGGAAGGCTCCAATGTCACTCTGATCGGATGTGGTCAGATGGTCTCGTTCTGCTTGGAGGCAGCCGATGAGCTGGCTTCAGAGGGTGTCAAAGCCGAGGTCATAAACATGTCAACGATCAAGCCCGTCGACGTTGAAACCGTACTGGCATCGGTGGCCAAGACGGGTTGCTGTGTCACCGCCGAGGAGCACAGTATCATCGGCGGTCTCGGTTCCGCGGTGGCGGAGGTTCTTTGCGAGAACAGGCCCGTCCCGTTAGAAAGGGTCGGCACCCGCGACACGTTCGGTGAGTCCGGAAAGCCAGATAAACTCATGCAGAAGTACGGGCTTACAGCTGCGCACATAGCCGAGGCGGCCAGAAAATCCATTTCGAAGAGGAGTTGACATGAAGATATTCATCGACACTGCGAACCTAGATATGATCAAAGAGATTAACAGCTGGGGAATCCTGGACGGGGTCACCACCAACCCCAGTCTCATTGCCAAAGAGGGTGTAGACGTCAGAATCCGCGTGAGGGAGATTGCCGAGATTGTCGACGGACCCATCTCCGCCGAGGCCATGTCCACAACCTGCGACGAGATGATCAGAGAGGGCCGTGAGCTCGCCGCCATCCACCCAAACATCAACGTAAAACTCCCCATGTGCGTAGAGACCCTCAAGGCCACCAAAATTTTATCCAAGGAGGGCATCAGGGTCAATGTTACCCTGATCTTCTCCCCGTTGCAGGCGCTCCTCGCCGCCAAGGCCGGGGCCGCCTTCGTCTCCCCGTTCATCGGACGCTTAGACGACGTCGGCCAGTACGGAACGAATTTAGTGGCCGAGATCATGACGATCTTCGAGAACTACAACATACAGACTGAGGTAATTGCCGCATCCATTCGCGGGCCCGCCCACGTGCTGGACGCCGCTATGAACAGGTGTGATATCACCACAATTCCCTACGATACCCTCAAGTTGATGGTGAGGCACCCCAAAACCGACGAGGGTATCCAGAAGTTCATCACGGACTACGAGAATTCCCGCAAGAGCTGAGCAGATGCACGACGTCGCGGTAGTCGACAGTGGTCCCTCTTGGAGCCGCGATGTGGTGTTCTTTGCATGTGATCACAACGTGATGATGCTTGAGGAGCATTGCCACGCCGGCGAGCCGATGCAGTACGCCGGGCTAATCACCGACGAGGTCATCAGACTTTCCGGGATCCGCCTGGACGTTCTCTCAAACATAACCAGGGCGGAGGTGGTTTTCCCCGACGGCACCGCTGTGGAGGACCACTCCCAGGTGGGGGAGGGGGGTCATCGCCCGCGCCGTAGACCATGTGGATCTGGATTTGAGGATGGCCGATGCGACCATGGTCTCGGGTGCGAAGTACAGATTGGTACAGGGTACACATCACACACCGTCGGAGGCTCCGTGAGGATTGAGACATTCTCCGGTTCTCTGGAGTCCCACCTCCTAGTGGGTGCGTCGGCCACAGCTCCAGGGTCAAGAGATCCATCCCGGATAACTCCCTCAGGGAGTACTTTTGCGGAATGCAAGCAGACATGTCTATAAGGATGGTGCAGCAGGGCATGTTCAGGATCCGCCTGGGGAGCAAACTGGCACCCGGGTTCTTCACATGGGAGATCCCATGCGGAGACTTCGCCCGCGTCGAGCTGTGTTGCTCATTGTCCGCAGGTCCTCCTGCCAAGTACCTGAAGCGCTTCCTGACGGACATCGGCGCGTATGACTGTGTCATAGGAATGCACAGCGGCAAAATCCCGTTGGGAAACGATTGCAGGATCGTCTCTGATCGCACGATGCTTGTGTGTGACACCGTCTGCCAGGTGAAGTCCGTTTCCGGAGATGGTCTGTATCTGAGGCTGACTGCAGCGGCCCTGCTTGCGGAAACGATATCGATAGCATTGAATGACTATGACCTCTTAGATCACAGGCTTGGCGCATATGCAAAAAATCTTTATAACGCATTCTGTTTAGTGGACAGAGGATGGCGGTTCAAATGCATGTTAGTCAGAATGACGGACGATAATCTGAACGCAGCCGGAAGATTCATCTCCAGGGAGGGCGTGCGCGGTGTCCTGGACGGGATTGACATTGACCATCCATCCATGATGATCAGGGGACTCCTCGGGTACCCCGCCGCGTTCCTGTCCGCGATACCGCTGATGCTGAGGTGCATATTCTGAAGAGGGTCACGTTCGCGGTCATCTTAGCAGAGGACGCTGATCTGAGGATCCGCAACCTCATAGGCCGCGGAATGGTTGATCCGCATGCGAAGATCTCGAAGGATGGCTCCAGCCGTTACGTCCCCATCCTACCAGAGTTTGTGGACACAGTCAAGTGGGAAGGGTACGAGACTGTGGAGGGAGAGGCCCATACACTCGACCGTAGGAGCCCGCAAGAAAGGATCCACGAAGCCCTCTCCGGCTATCCGGGAATCCTGGACATTCTGCCTGATCGCTGGGAATTAGTGGGCGACATCGTAATCCTGAAGCTAGACCCCGCCTGCATGCCGTACAGAGAGCTTATCGGTAGGACCTACGCCGAGGTGCTGGGGGCCAAGACCGTCTGCGCCGACGTGCGTGGAGTATCAGGAGAGTTCAGGAGGCCCAGTATGAAGGTCCTATACGGGACGGACACTGAGTCCGTCCGTCTGGAGAACGGTATCCGCTACCGGTTCGACGTGACCAAGGTCATGTACGCCTCCGGGAACACGGATGAGCGTATGAGGATGAGGAACCTAGATTGCGCTGGCGAGACTGTGGTAGATATGTTCGCGGGCATTGGCTACTTCACGCTGCCCCTGGCCAGGTTTTCCGGGGCCAGGAGGGTGTTTGCATGCGAGAAGAACCCGGAGTCCTACGGGTTTCTGGTTAAGAATGTCATGGATAACGGGGTCTCGGACGTCGTGATCCCCATACTAGCCGACAACAGGACCCTGCTGGGGAAGTCGTTCGCGAACAGGATTCTTATGGGGTACATCCATACGACATCCGAGTTCGTCCCCACGGCCGTGAGGATGATCAGGCCCGGGGGAGTGATCCATTACCACGACACATTCTACGTGGGCGAGTTCAGGGACAGGATAAAGGACATCTTCTCTCGCAACTGCAGCAGATACGAGGTGCTAAAGATCCGCGAAGTGAAGTCCTTCGCGCCCTCTGTCTCCCACTATGTAGCGGACATCCGCGTGGACAGGAAGCGATGCCGAGGGGGCGTTCGTCATCTCCCGCCCGGGATGTGAAGGCTCGGCCCGTTATCTTGATACGCCAATCATTCCTGTCATCGGCCAAAAGATGATTTTTCCAAAATTTTGCAGATTGACCCTGTAAAATTTTCATAAAATTTGAATACCTTCATAAAGTCAAAGCCATGAAGCGTAAGATCACCGATGTTATCGAGGGGTAAGTCGTCTCCGACAGAAAGAAAGTACTACTGATCCTGGACACCAGGCAGGTAGAGAAGACGTTCTCCGTGACGGAATATGGGGAGAAAGTCTACGAAAAGGGGTTCCTGTCCATCAACTTCACTGATGTAGGGGGTGATGTGTTCGAGGCATTCAAGGATGATCTGTGACAGATAGGGTGATCGAGCGCCTCAGTGCAATCTATCTGGAGTTCGATTTCGTCCCCAGGAAGACCTTGATATTCCTGGATGAGATCCAGATGTGCCCAAACACGATGATAACACTAAAGTCTCGTTAAGAACGGCTTGTACAGGGTCATCGCGTCGGGCTCTCTTCTGGGCATTAGAATGAAGGAGATCAGGTTCAACCCGATGAGATATTTGAAACGGGTCGAGATGCACTCCATGAATTTCGAGGAGTTTTTCTGGACCATGGGCATCCCCAGAAGGTCATGGGCTCAGTCCGCAGCAGCATCTCATCCATGAGTTCTATCGATGACACCTTCTTCAGGTTGTTCACAGAGATGTACAACAGGTACCTGGTGGTGGGCGGCATGCCCAAAGCCGTCAAAACATATTTTGAATTCGGAATGTTCACGGGACTTCCCTAGATCTTCAATGAACTGTACTTGGTATACATGAATGATGTCAACGCATATGTCGAAGAGAACATCAGACTTCGCATCAAGTTCCTGTCTGGAATCGATCCCTGCCATGTTGGCTCGGGAGAACAAGAAGTTCATGTTCAACAATATCGGCAATGCCAGAGCCAGCGCGGTTGACTTCAATTACTACGCGCCCCCCTCGAGTGGTTTAGGATGCTAGTCTGGTGGACGTTTACCACCGTGTTCGAACCCAGGCTACCATTGGAGGAGAGGATCCACGTCAAGGCTTTCGAGCTGTACATGACGAATAGAGGCCTCTTGGTGTCCCGCTACGACCGGAACGTCTTCAGTAAGGTGTTCTTTTGGAATCTGGACGTCAACGCAGGGGCGGCAAGCGAAAATACCGTCGCTCAGGCGCTAACGGCCCATAGACGTCTCATATACTTCGCCAGTGACAACCCATGCATGAATTTCGTAACGGTGGCGGACAAGGGGGGGGGGGATTGTGCATTATCGAGGTCAAAACTGGGTCCAACAGGAACTGCGCATCCTTGAACAGAATGATGAGGGAGTTGGATACCACCGGGATGATATTCGAGACTCAGAATGTGTTCACCGAATGACAAGGGCATCTGCCACTACCCACTGTTCGTGGCGTCGTTCATGAACGTCATCGATCCCAGACCAGACATGAAAGACGACTTGAGTATAATGGATAATGTGATCTGGATGTTTGGCGACGGAAAGAATGCCTTCCCTGGTCGGTCCGAGTGATAATGTTAGACCTTCTCGTTGGTGCTGCTGGCGGTGAGTAAGGTGTTCATGGTGTCGCGGTACTTGTCCCCCGCGACGTTGACGACGTTTCTCACAAACGGCACCAGGTAATGGGCGAAGTCTAGCTCGTCGGCAGAGAGTTTCAAGGGCACGTCCATGTCGGTGGCGAGGGTGAACGCAGCGGCCAAGACGCGGGACTTACTGTCCTTTAACGGGGTCTTGGAAATGGTCTCTAGGACCATATTCCCCCCTCCGACCTTGGCGGCCTTGGCTAGCCTGTCAGCGATGATGGTCATTGGCCCGGGCTTCCTGAACTCCGGCAGGGATGCAACGATGTCCGCAGACACGTAGATGCTGTACGCATTCGCGAGCACGGTCAGGGGCTGCCCCCTAGACATGTCGCCCATGACGTCGGCGGTCTTCGCGTCTGTGTGGACGATAATCAGTTCCCTCCAGTCCAGCTCCCACTGCACAGAGTAGGCCTCGGACAGCTTATTGGTCTTCAGCACCATCGCTCTGGGGTTCTCGGACAGGAACCTTTTCAACGATGCCTTCTCCCTATCTTCCCCGGTGAGGTCTGCGATAAATGCGTCCAGGTCAGAGCCGTAGTTCTTCGTGCCGATGATGTACGCGGCCTTGTCACCGCCCTTCAGGCTCCCCAGCTTGGAGCGCTTGATGGACGATATGAGAGCGGAGTCGGTGACCTTCCCAACCATGTACTCTTTGAGCTTGTCGCCCCCGATGACCTCCACGTCGCTCTCGCCGGACGCGTGGTACTTGTGTCTCACGCAGACGGTGATGTCATCCATAGGATCCATCACGGCGAGCCTGGAGATTATGTACATGAATGTAGACACGTCCTTGGCGCATCCGTCGCAGATTTTGATCGTCTCTCCCAGGGATTTGATGCCGATTTCTAGCATGGCCGACGTTTCGTGGCCGCAGGTCAGGCTATCGTCGGGGAACTCGTAGGGGGTCTCACAGAACGCGTCATAGAGGTAGTCCTCGGGCATGTTCGGTCTATTGGAGCACACCAGGTCCTCCCCAAAGGAGTACAAGTGTAGCTTGTTCTTCTTGACCACCCCGTTGTACAGGAGGAGTCTCTTGCGGGGGTCGTCGTAGTACTGGCATCCGATGAGATACGGCGTGCCGATGGTCCCGCGGACGGCGTAGGAGATCTTCTCCCCACCCATGGTCCCGCTGGCCAGGAGCGGGATAGACCCCTCAGCGGCCAGGGAGACGGTTCCGGCGTACGCCCTGACAATTTCGTCCCCTCCGAGCCTGGAGGCCTCCTTGATCAGGGCCTCCTTGTTGTTCTTGATCTTCTGGAGGGAGTCGATATTCTTGAACGTCTTGTCGAAGACACATTTCCTGCAGTCTCCGGCGCACTGGGGTCTAAGAAGCCCTGGGTTGTCGGCCAGGGCTCTCGCCCTGTCTAAAAGGTCGTCCTCCAACCTTTTGGAAGAGTGCTTCACACCTCTCATTCTCAGACGTTTCTTACCGACCATGCCTAGTGATATGCCTGTTTCTAATTGTTCTTTTCTACTGTTCTCACGGAATCCCCGGTGGGCATGCCTGGTAGACAGATGTCCAATGATCGGGCCCAGAGGCGGCCGTTCATAGTACCATTTTGTTGTTTACGCGATTAAAATTAATAATTCGGATATAATTTAAACAAATATACAGTAATATTCATATATAATTAGACATTTGTCTATTATATCTCAAATAAACAAGATATTCAATTAAGGAAAAAAATACGTGAGAATACTTAAAACGGCAATCCTGTAAATCATAGCATTCGTCTCCGTGACGTGTTCATTATCCCCGAGGCGTCAGCAGAGTTCAACGAGACCACCATTGAACCAACATCCTCGGTTTTATGTTCCTGTACACAATGCTGGTGTTCATCATGGTGTCTGCTATTGCGCTGTTTTACAGGGGCATGCTGAGAAGGCAGAACATGATATTCATGTGACTAAGTACATCGGTGTGATGACTGTGATCTAAGTCATTTGGTGGGTCGTGGGATACTCTCTGGCCTTTGGTAAGTCCGGTAACGGATTCATCGAGAACTTCAATTATGTCTCGGCGGACACGCTCATCGACTCGGACAACGGTGTTATGTTCATGATCTAGTTCATGCTGTTTCAAGGAATGTTCACAATCGTCACGTTCTGTATCATGTTCGGAGTCACCGCGAGAGGGTCAGATACCCCGCTATACTCATCTTCATGACATTGTGGTCCTTCTTGGTCTACGCGCCTGTAGCCTACATGGTTTGAGGAGGAGGGTTCCTCAGCGACGGGCTTACGTCTATCAGACTGCCCGTACAGGACTTCGCGGAGGGTACCGTGGTGCACATCTGCTCCGGTATTTCTGGAGTGGTGGTGGCCATCGGACGCAGGAGAAACAGGATCGAGATAGGGAGGTCCCACAACGTTCACATGATGTTCCTGGGATGCGCCCTGCTGTTGGTCGGATGGTTTGGGTTTAACTGCGAGTACGAGGGCGCCTTCGACAAGATCACCATGCTGGCAATGGTCAACACCTTCGTGGCATCTCGCGTGTCCACCGTCGTGTGAATCATCGTGCAGTACCTGCACGTGGGCCGCATCAGCGTTACTAGTCTGTGCGCCGGAGTGCTCGCAGATATGGTCGGGATCATACCTGGATACGGATTCGTGGACCCCTGAGCAGCGGCGATCATCGGTACTATGGAGCGGTTATCTACTATTTCAGCATCATCTTCATGCGCAAGAGGAAGGACGTTGACAATCTCCTAGACGTCATAGGCGTCCATGAAATCGGAGGTATCTGGGGAGCCATCGGCATCTTCTCAGTCGCAGAGTACAGCTGAGAAGGTAGTGGCGAACTGATCGCCAGGAACGTGGACCTGCTCGCGGGTCAAATCGTGTCCGTAGTGATCACCTTGGTCTTTGCTTCGTGGTCTTCTTCGTGATGATGAAGACCATCGATATCGTGATGATGAAGGTCAGTGGAAAGAAGGGCGCTACGCTCTCGACGTCCGAGCAGACGGTCAGATTTGACATGGTGAAGCACGGAGAGCTCTTCTACTTGATGTAAAGTAGTATCGATGAAGATGATGGTCGAAGTGATCAGGTCTGAGCGTCTCCAGTGCGTCAAGGACTCCTTCCATGACGCCGAGATAAGCGGCATGACGATCACCCACGTTTCTGGATGCGGAAAGCAGCGCGAATTCGTGTTCACCAACAGGGTCAGCGAGTTCGTGATAGATTAGATTGATAAGGTCAAGGTGGTCATGGAGGACGATGCCCTGGCTGAGACCGTAATGTTGTCAAAAAGACAGCGGACACCAAGCACCTCAGTGATGGCAGGATCTTCCTAATCCCGGTGGAGGCCTCGATAAGGATAAGGGAGGAGTAAGAGAAGTCGGACACCTTTTATCCAAACGCCTTCTGAAATCAGTTACATGCGGCCTTAGTCTGATGAGCCGTGTAGGATTCACGCTTAAACCGTTTCCCAACAGTTTTGTGTCACATCCAACAACTTAGGCCATCGGAGAGGACGCGACTGTCCGGCGGTTAATTTACTTTTCATCATGTAATCTCGTCCTCGTTGAAAGAACCTCAGGTTTATAGGAGACGCCTGTCGTGCCCAGATCAGGATGATTAAGAAAAAACAATCATCTGTGATTATAAATCTACTCACAACATAATGTTCTACAAAAATCATAGTTGGATTATTTATAAATCTACTACCATCTTTAAATGAAAATTTCCATAACATCAAATCAACTACATCATTTGTGGTTGAGAGACCCTCTTTCCCGCTGACAGAGAGGTACATCGTCGACGCCTTGCTGATAATTTACAATTATGGCACTATCAAGGAGGGGGATTTCTACTATCTCGACTCCAACTACGCCACAGCCGCGAAGATTGGTCGCATGCTGATGGAGACCTGACTGGCTAGCACGTACGTAGACAAAAGGGACTACAACTCGCGAGTGTTCAGGCTCACAGAACTTGGGACCGGTGTGGCAGTCCTACTCAAGGACGCTGCCGACACGATTCCGTCAGAGCCGGTGTCCGAGGATAAGATCTCGGAAATGTACACCATCTACGTCAAGCGATGATCAACGTCTTTTATCAGACTGCTTTCCGCCCTTGCCGCGGTTCTGGCGCTTCCTCTCGTAGCCGTCATCCCTGAATATCGACTCAAAGGTAGCGGTATCGTTCATCTCCTCGAAGCTGGTACGTAGAAACTCTTTCGCTTCCTCGTTCTCGCAGACCTTCCTCAGCCACTTGACGGACGGGAGTGACGGGTCTCCATACATGTCCATGTAGAGCCTTGCGGCCTCGAAATCGGCCCCGACGTCGTGAAGGGTGTAGATGAGCTACTTCCCGCAGTGCCTCTCCGATGACGACAAGGAGATCAGCTCATCCCTGCACTCCCGGACGCCGTCCAGGTACCTTTTTTTCAGCCAGTCGATAGATCTTGTGGATCCAAGTATTCTGGAGACCTCGATAGTCCTTCCGGGGTTGTTGCAGCAGTACCTCTCCAGGTACCTGGAGTCCTCGCCGTCGTAGTATTTCACCAGCCCCTTCACGTCCCCGTGGGTTAGGTACGCCTCGGACAGCGCCCTGGAGACGTCCTTCCTGGATCGGACCGGGCGGAGTTCCTCCACGGCCTCAGAGGAGCCGGCCGCCGCGGCCTGGATCATGACCGATATCCATTCGTCTCCAGCCGATTGCATCCTCTTCGCCACCAGGTACCTCTAGAAGGGGGCGTCAGCGATCCCCAGCTCAGAGGAAACTGACAATATGGTATCGGTGAACTCGGGCATGCCGGATCTGATGTGAGCCTCCCTGTCGTCTGATGTCACATATCCCCTGAGGAACCCTGCCTCGGGGAACGTCTCCGACAGCTTCAGCAGCTCATCCAAGGAAGCTTCGTCCCCTTTCATGGCCCTGAGAAACGCGGGGCGGATGGTCTGTCTAAGTCTCTTCCTCTCTTTCAGGTTCGCGAGATATCCCTCGGCCTTCGCAGAGTCTTTCTTCCTCACAAGCAACTTCATTCCGTCCTCGACCATAGATTCGTTCTCGGAGACCTTGGTGTAGAACGCGTCAACCATGGGGTCCTCGCCCTCTACCGCCTGCAGGCGAATGAGGCAGTACATGGCGAGACCGCTGCCGTTCTCCGCTGCTTCTTTTATGCGGGCGGTGTCGTAGTCTTCGTCGACGGTGGCGCAGAGGTAGTCGTATACGACCAGGCACTCGTCTGGACAGATCTTAGCCATCCTGTCACGGATCATAGAGAACTCTGCCACACCAGCTTTCCTGAGCATGCGCTGGACGTTGCTCTCGCATCCCCTGCTGAGCCTGGAGGCCCCGTGGAGATACATAGCCATAGCCAGCTTCTTTTTCCCGTTGATTTCTAGGTCAATACCCTTGAAAAGGATCATCTGGGGCGTTGACGGGACGGTTTGCTTGAACTCGCTTTTCTGGGGTCTGTCTGCGAATCTCGTCCTCTCTGCATCCTTTGTTCCGGATGCACGAACATTCCCTCCACCATCGCGTCCCCCCTTTTTGCTGCAGGGGTTGCTACCGCGTCCGCGATTCTCATTCATCTTCCTGTTGCCTTTTCCATACCGATCTCTGTTCTGCTGGGTCATGGGAAGCCAGACGACCACAAGCAGGGCAGTTTATTATTATTTGGGAAAAGATACCATCGTGCTGCCACCGACCGTTGACATATGGATGGAACGGGGTCCATCAGTTCTACTTGAACATCACAGAACCCAGACCAACATTGTGGAATCTGAAAACGTCGAGCATCTTGTCGATCTTGCCTCTGAGTTCTACAGGAAATGCCAACTGGAACGGTTTGCTCCTGCGGTTGATCTGAACAAATAGGACTCGTCTCTTGTTCTTCTTTATTAAGCATTTCAGATTCCACTTCAGAAGACGGGGTGTATCTGGTTGACAGAGTGCCCGTTGAGTACGTCTCAATAATCCCGGCATACAAGCGAAGTGGTGACAATTCCAGGTCAAAATTGTTCTGCGGAACTGATCTAGACATCCAGTTAGAGTCTGTTAAGAAATTCAATTAAATTATTATCTCTATATCCTGTATGGTCAATCCATGCAGTGCGTGGTTGATTCTAACGATGTACAGGAGTTTTTCGACGTAAT
>CAZXOR010000005.1:0-12497 GCA_964642395.1 uncultured Methanomassiliicoccales archaeon
CACCTTGTATGTCGCAGGATTCACATGCCATAAATCAATCCAACTCAATTCTTGGTTATTCAAGTTTCTATCCTGAATCATATAGAAAGGATAGTTTTTATCAATCGTCTCCATAGTCCGCCACGGTTCCCATGAACGAAATTTGGACGGAGAAATACAGACCGAGGACACTTTCAGAAGTTGTAGGGCAGAAGCACGTCACAGCCAGGCTGGAATCCTACGTCCGCTCACGCAACATGCCACACCTCATGTTCACAGGCCCAGCTGGCACCGGGAAAACCACTTGCTCCCTTGCACTGGCTAGGGAGCTTTTCGGTGACGAGTGGAAGGGAAACTTCATTGAGCTAAACGCCTCCGACGAGAGGGGTATCGAGGTGGTCCGCGGTAAGATCAAGGACTTCGCTAGAACTGCTCCCATAGGTGACGCCGAATTCAAGATCATCTTCCTCGACGAAGCAGACAATCTCACTTCCGACGCCCAGGGCGCCCTCAGAAGGACTATGGAGAAGTACTCCAACATCTGTCGCTTCATCCTCTCATGCAACTACTCATCCAAGATCATCGACCCCATCCAGTCCAGATGCGCCATGTTCAAGTTCAGACCCATGTCTGCGGACGACGTGAAGAAATTCCTGGGCATAATCGTGGAGAAGGAAGGCGTCACCATCGACATTGAGGCCATGGAGGGGCTAGTACGCATCGCCCGCGGGGATATGCGGCGTGCGGTGAACTCCCTTCAGGTGGCCGCCTCCCTTGGGAAACCCATAAATCTGGACCTCATCTACCAGACCGCCGGCCTAGCGAACCCGGAGGCGGTCAAGACCATGCTGGAGACCGCCCTTGTCGGAAACTTCGTCATGGCTCGCGACACGCTGGACGAGATCATGATCACCTACGGCCTGTCGGGCCAGGACGTAATTAAGCAGATTCATTCCACCATCTTCGACCTTGGGGTCTCCGACTACGATAAGATCAAGTTCGTAGACAAGTGCGGGGAGATCGAATTCAGAATCGTCGAGGGCAGCAACGAGAGGATCCAGCTCGAAGCGTTGCTGGCTTATTTTATCATGATCGGTGGGAATGCAAAATGACCGGGGCGAGTCTCGGCACGGCTTCGTCTAACACTTCCTGAGAGGAGCACAGGATCAGGAGCCTACTGTTTCGGGTCAGCGAGCGGTCGAAGACGGCGCCGGCCTTCACGGCCAGGTAGATCCCCGGCAAGTAGTCCCACTTCTTGTTCAAGAACCTGACGTGGACGTCGGTACGACCGCATGCCAGGTACGAGTAGTCGATGCAGGAGGCGCCGAACATCTTGAAGCGCCCAACGTCATCATAACACTCGCCCATCATGTTGGCCTGGCCGCGCCGGAAGTCCTCGGACCTCCTACTGAAGTCTCCTATAGACAGAAGGCACTGCCTCAGGGGCCTGGGGTCCGCTGTGCGAATGCGGGAGCCGTTCAAGTATGTGCCTCTGTCCGTCGCCATGAACATCTCGTCGAAGGCCGGGAGATATATCGCCGCCATGACGGGTATACCGTCCTCCAGCAGCGCGGCCTGCATCCCGAAGAACGGTATCCCGCGAGAGTAATTCATGGTCCCGTCTATAGGGTCCAGCACCCAGCACCTCTCGCCCTCCCGGGCGTCTGGGTGTGTCTCCTCTGAGATCACCGAGTATTCCGGGAACTCTTCTGCCATCCTCGACAGGATGAACTCTTCCGTCCTTACGTCGGAGCAAGTGACCACGTCGTAAACGCCTAACCTGGTCTTTTTGGCATGCGCCGTGCGGTCGCCGCTGATGACGATAGGTGTGGCTTCCCTGAACACCCTCTGTATGAAGTCGGCTTCTTTCATGAGATCAGTACCTGTTGTCGAAGATCCTGTTGGTCTTCTTTTCGCTCCTCGGCAGGTATCCCATGCTGACCGCTATGGGTCTCACGGTCATGTTCATCCTGGACTTGATCTTCTGGACCAGCTCCTCCTTCATGGCCGGCCTCTCAAACTCGGGATGGTCGGTCTCGAAGTACATGGTGACCTCGTCTTTGTCCATCAGGTGGTCTATCATGACCTAGTACTCGTAGCTGACCCCCTCTATAGTGAAGAGGACCTTACCGAACTGTGCGGGAAATATGTTGACCCCTTTGACCTTAATCATGTCGTCTGTATGACCGACGATGATGTTTATCTTGTAGAACCTGGACTTGCACGGGCACTCCCCGGGGTTGATTCTAGTCAGGTCGTGGGTCCTGTACCTTATGAGCAGGGCGTCCTCCTTTCTAAAAATGGTGATGACCATCTCCCCCACAGTGCAGTCCGGAACGATCTACCTGGTCTTGAGGTCGATTATCTCAAAGTACAGGTAGTCGTCCCACATATGTATGCCGTTGCGGTAGTCGCAGCTGATCCTAATGCCAAGGCCGTAAATCTTGGTGAGGCCGTAGATGTTGTAAAACTCCACGTCCAGGTCAGCGGCAATTTCCTCACGCATCTTCTCCCCCCAGCGCTCTGATCCGATCACACCCTTCCTCAGGGCCAGCCTATCCCTTAGGCCGCGCATTTTGACCTCCTCGGCCAGGAGGAGGACGTAGGAAGACGTGGGGCACAGGACCGTAGACCAGAAATCCTCTATTATGCGGAGCTACTTCTTCGCGTTGCCCGGGCCTAGAATGGCCATAGCACCGAATCTCTAGCACCCGGCCTGGAACCCTATGTCAACGATCCACAGCCCGTACCCGGGGGTGATCTGGATGCGGTCCTTATCGGTGATGCCTACCATACGGTAGCACCTCTCGAACATGACAGCCTAGTCCTCCATATTCGTATATGGGACGACCACTAGGGTACTGTTGATGCCGAAGGACGAGTGTATCCTGACGATGTCCCTCTTGGGGACCACAGTGAGGTCCAGCGGGTACGCGTCCCTGAGGTCAGCCTTGTCGGTGAACGGCAGGGTCTCTAAGTCTTCCTATATGCGGATTTTCGACATGTCAATGTCCCTGAACTTCTCCGCGTAGAACGGGCTGCAGTCTTTGATCTCGAACAGCAGCTCCATCACGACCTCTCTCTGATACTTGTTTATCCTCATGACATCATTTCCTCTAGAATCATCTTGGCCTCCTCGCTGCCGCGGGCTGCGGCTTTGGAGAGCCACTTGCAAGCGTTGTTATCGTTGCGGACCATACCCTCGCCCGTGAGGGACATCTTCTCAAGCTCGCACATTGCGTCCTCGGAACCCATCTCCGCGGCACGGATCATGAACTCGGCGGCCATATCCGAGTCCTGGGCACGCCATCGCCAGAAAGGTGCATCATCCCGAGCCTGTACCCGGCCTTGGTGTAGCCTTCTTCCAGACACTTGAAAAAGGCGGCCTCGGCTGCGCGGGCGTCCCTCTTAATTCCGCGCCCTTCGAGCCTCATCATGCCGACCCTGTACAGGGCCGTGCTTCCGGCCTCGGCTGCGCGGGAGTACCACTCGTACCCCTTCTCCCAGTCCTGCTCGATGCCTTCCACATCCGTATACATGAATCCCAGGTTGAATATGGCCCTCGCATAGCCGAATTCCGTAGATTTCCTGTAGAGCTCCATAGCCTTCTCCAGATCCAGTCTCACATCAGTCCCGTGAGCTTTCATGTATCCGAGGTTGCAGAGGGCCTCGGCGTTCCCTTGGTCCGCGGCGAGACCAAACCACCTGGCCGCCTCCCTGCGGTCCCGCAGGACCCCATAGCCCCTGAAGAACAGGTAACCAATGGCCACCTGGGCGTCCGCGTCGCCGTTCTGAGCCGCCTTGAGGACTGTTTCGAAGGACATGTCAGGCCCTCATATGAGTTCTGCGGACATAAATTTCGGGACGGCCCACGTACCTTCCCAGATAGTAGAACGCAGCCAATAATCCCTCGTGGGCCGCGTCGGCATACAGCTTCACGATCTGGGTATTGTTCAAGGGGATCATGTTGCTCTCGTATGTCGAGACCAGGTAGAACTGCGCGTCTGCGGAACCGGCGTCCACTACTCTGGCCAGCAGTCTGATGGCGTAAATGTCGTCCCTCCTCACGACGATCCATTGGTAGTAGATCATGGCTATCGTGAATATCGCATCGAGGCTGCCCAGGTCCACCGCCAGCTGGTAGTACTCTAGCATACCCTCTTCATCCCCCGGGTCGAAGAGCAGATCGACCGAGTTGAGGGCGCTGTCGTTCATATCCATCTTGGTTTGGGAGCTTGTGTTCTCCAGCCTGGCGTTGCGGGAGGTCATGGTCTCGAGTTTCGCGCCGTCTAGCGTCTCGAGGACGCCCCTCCAGCAAAGGATGCATTTCTCGTGCTCCATGTTGAAGCCGTATTTGTACCACCTGGCGGCCTCCATCGGGTCTTTCTTGATTTCAAACAGGTCGAACTTGTAAGCCATGCTGACCTCAAGGAACATTTCCTCGTCCCCGGTTATCGCCGCGGAGGAGAGCTATGTTTATGTCTTAGCTTTGGATCTCGCTACACCGAGCCCGTTGGCATACATATACCCGACGACGAACTTCGCTATGGGGTTGCCCTGGGCGGCCGAGCGGCTCAGCCATACAAACACAGCGGGGAGATCTTTACCAGCGACACCCCCGAAGAGCTTCTATTCCAGGCGGAATTGGGCGTCATGGTTGCCAAACTCGGAGGCCTCCTTGAGGTGCTCGATGTACCTGTCCGAATCAGACTCGACGTAGAAGCCATTGCGGTGCATCTTCACCAGTTCCCAGTTGGTCCTGGCACATCCGAGGTCGGCGACCCTTTCGTACTATTCCAGGGCCAGGTGCGTGTTCCGCACCACCTCCTTGCCAGTGTTATAGAAGTATGTCATGGCAAGGCATGCGTACAGGTCGCCATGCATGGCGTCGTTCCTGAGACTGCTGCTCAACAGGATTTCTCCGATCTTATCTTGTTGAGCAGGACGATTGCGTCCCTGTCCCCCTGTTTGGATGCGAGGTTGAAGAACTTCCTTGCTCTCGATATGCTGCAGGGGACGTACTCCCCCTCGTAGTACAGCTTGCCTAGATAGTACTGCGCCTCGAAGTAACCGGAGTCAGCGGCTTCGTTAAGATTTTTGAACCCCTCCTTCACGTCCTACTCCGTCCCGATGCCAGTGATCTTGAGCATGCCGAGGAACGACTTCGCTGCGAGGTGCCCCTGGTCGGCCGTCTGGTCGAACCACATAATAGCCTCCTCCAGGTCCTTGATGACGCCCCTCCCCTCGTAGTAGAAATATCCGAGGGCGTATTGGGAGTTGACCTCGCCCATCTTGGCAGCCTCCTTGAACCATCTGACAGCTTCGACGTCGTCCTGATCGAAGTAGTAATCGACCCATACATGCTCCCGAGAGCATACTGGGCGTATCCATTGCATCTGTGGGCAGCGACCGTAAACCACTTGGCCGCCTTCTTGGAGTTCTTGGGGACGGCCTGTCCCTCGAAGCACATGTTGGCGAAGTCCACCATCGCTTGCTGGCACCCGCCTTTGTAGGACCTCTCCAGCCACTTGGCGGCCATCAATGGGTCTCTGGGGACCCCCTAACCGTAGGCATACATCATGCCTAGCTGGTACTGGGCTTCCACATGGCCGTTCTCCGCGGCCCTGCCAAACATCCTGGCGGCCTCCTCGTCGTCAGAATACTTCCCCCGAGGCATGAAGTATATGCATCCCAACGCGAAATAGGCGTCCAGATCACCGGCGTCGGCAGCTCTCTGATACCAGGTCATGGTGCTCTTCAGGTCGGGATTGATGTCGCAGAGGCCCTCGTCGTACATCATCCCGATGCGGTACATGGCCTGGATGCATCTGTTGTCGGCGGCGACTCTGAGCCACCTCAACGCATGGTCCCTGTCTTTTCGGATCCTCTTCCCCATGAGGTACATGACCCCACGGTGTTCTGGGCATCGATATTGTCGTTCTCGGCGCAGACAGTGTACCACCTGATCGCCTCAGCGTGGTCCTTCTTGACGGGGGTCTACCATTGTCGTAAATGTCGAAGAGGCGGGCAAAAGCGTTGGCGTCTCTCTGTTCGCCTCGAGCCTCAGTGCCATGATCCCTTCCTGTTGGTCCGGCTCATTGTCCTCCAGCTCCCGGCAGACAATCTCCTCGAGACGGCAGCCCGATGATGCGGCGAGGGCGAACATCTCGGCAGCCGTCTTGCGATCCTGGACTGTCCCCCCCCCCCTCGCCTGTGTAAAGAGAGAGCCCGTGCAGGTACTGGGCGTCGGGGACGGCGTCAGCCGCACCGTTCTCGGCACTAATGGCGGCCGCGCGGAGGTCGTATTCCGGGGAGGCGCAGTCCAGATGCCTGCGGGAGGGGACGTATAGCCCCTCCTCCGTGCTCATTAATTCAAACATGTTTACCGCCATTGCCACCTTGATAAATAGCGTTTCGCTCACAGCTTCTGGGACGACAGAACGGCTGTCCGCGGACCAGCTGGGTATGTGGGACCATGCGATGGGACGCGAAAACATGCTTTTCCAGCCAACAATTATAAGAATCGGCTCCAATTGAGGGAGTGTGGTACTGCATGAAACACGAGGAAGAGAAAATGGAGCCCATGGAATGGGCGAAGTTCGTTCTCCGCAATCGAAACGAGGATGCTTACTCCAGAGCCTACAATATCTTCATGACTAGGGCCCGTGAAGGGGACGCCGAGGCCGAGTACTATCTAGGACTTATATATGCCAGGGGTCAGGGCGTCACGAAGGACTACGCGGCGGCGCTCTCGTGGTTCCAGAGGTCCCATGACAAGGGCAACCGCGGTGCCACATACTTTCTCGGGAAGATGTACTCCACCGGTGTTGGGGTTGAGAAGGACTCCGAGAAGGCAGAGATGCTCTTCTTGAAGTGCGCTGACAACGACGTCCGCGCTCAGTATGAGATCGGCCTAATCTACTTCAAGGACGAAGACGTGCAGAGGGACCTAGAGAGGTCAGCAAAATGGCTCCTGAGGGCCGCCAACAACGGCCACGTCGAAGCTCAATTCATGATTGGCCAGTTTTATAAAAACGGCGCAGGCATCGAGAGGGACCTAAACAAGGCCGTGGAGTGGCTCATGTCCGCGGCGCTGAACAGCCACAAAGGTGCACAGATCCTCCTGGGGAACATGTACAGGACCGGTGACGGTGTCGAGACCGACCGCGAGGAGTCCGACCGCTGGTACGACATGGCCGACGGGAAGTTAAACATCAAGAGATGAGCCATCTGGGGCGGCACCTCCGATTCTGAAACAACTGTAGAAGATGTGTCAAGGAAGGGCCGGGACTCTCCCTCTTGAAGTTTTCACTTGAGACCCACAATCCTACCGTCGTTGGTGAGGTCGATCCTCATGGCGGCAGGGACCTTAGGCAGACCGGGCATCAGGGTGAGCGTCCCACAGACTGGGACCACGAACCCGGCGCCGGAGGATAGCTGAACCTCCCTGACATTGAGCACCCATCCCTTGGGGGCTCCCTTCTGCTTGGAGTCGTCGGTGAGAGATGCCTGGGTCTTGGCAATGCACACTGGCAGGTTGCCGTGGCCGTCTGCCTCGATCTGGGCGATGGTCTTCTCAGCCGCCGGAGTGTAGGTGACGGATCCGGCGCCGTAGATGTTAGTAGCCACGGCCTTGATCTTCTCCTTGATGCCGATGTCGTCTGGGTACAAGAACTTGAAGTCCGGCCTGTCGTTCTCCAAGGCGTCCAGGACGATGCTGGCCAAGTCGATTGCCCCCTCGCCCCCCTTTAGGAAAGCGTCGGAGAAGGCGCACCTGACGCCGATCTCCCTACAGTGATGTATAACAAGGTCCATCTCCTCCGGAGTGTCATGCTCGAAGTGGTTAATGGACACGACGATAGGCAGGCCGTAAGAGGACATGTTCTCGATGTGCTTGTCTAGATTACAAAGCCCAGTCTTCAGAGTCTTGATGGTGAGGGTGTCGGGCTTATCCAGGAACCCGCCGCCGTGAGTCATGAGAGCCCTGATCGAGGCGACGATGACTACGCAGTCGGGCCTGATGTTGGACTGCCTGCAGACGATGTCCATGAACTTCTCCCCGCCCAAGTCAGACGCAAAACCCGTCTCCGTGATGACATAGTCCCCGAGCTTGAGGGCGGCCTTCGTGGCTATGATGCTGTTGGTCCCATGGGCGATGTTGGCGAACGGAAACCCGTGGACGAATACCGGCTCCCCTTCCAGGGTCTGCACCAGGTTGGGGTTGATGGCATCTTTGAGCAGCACCATCATGCTGCCCACGCACTTCAGGTCCTTTACCGTGACGGGTTTTCCGTTGTAGTCGTATGCTACGACCATACGCTCGAGCCTCCTCCTAAGGTCGGCCCTATCTTCGGCCAGGGCGAGGATGGCGGAGATCTCGGAGGCGGACGTGATGAGGAACCCACCCTCATGGGGGACCCCTCCAAGGATCCTGTCCTTCCCGAGCCCCGTGACGATGTTTCTGAGCTCACGGGCGTTGATGTCCATGGCCTTCTTCAGCACCACCCTGGTGGGGTCGATATTGTGAGGGTTGTCCCTCACGAGCTCGTTGTCCACGATGGCCGATAAGAGGTTGTGTGCGGCAGTGACGGCATGGATATCGCCGGTAAAATGGAGGTCGATGTCCCACATTGGGTACACCTGGGAGTAGCCTCCCCCGGTCGCCCCGCCTTTGATGCCAAACGTAGGCCCGATGGACGGCTCCCTCAGTGTGCCTACCACATTCTTGCCGAGCTTGCTGAGGCCCTGGATCAGACCGATGGTGGTGACGGTCTTTCCTTCCCCGGCGGGTGTGGGCGTGATGGCAGTGATAACGACCAACTTTCCGTTCTTCCTATCCTTTAGCTTTTCCAGGCTAGATAGGGGCACCTTGGCCATGTACTTGCCATACGTCTGTATCTCGTCCTCCGAAAAACCCAGCTTAGATGCGATTTCCCTGATGTCCTTTACTTTGGTAGCCTTGGCGATCTCGATGTCGTTCATCATGAGCCTATGTTACATAACAGACAATTAAAAGGAAGGTGGTGGAACCTGGATGTTCCACACTCCGTTAAATTTTGGCGTTTAAACGGAGGTTCACGGAGCCATACACAGCGCTCTCCGGACCGCAATCATCCAGGATTCCGACCAATGGTTAAATATGAAGGTCGCACAGACGGGTCCCTTCCATCCAGTGGTATTTTAAGTTTAGTTTCGATTAAACAAGTTAATAGACTGCTGAGAGATTTTTAGGGTTAGTTAAAGTTATATATCGTTTAGGGATTCCTCAAGTTATGAATCCAGGTACCTACGCTTATACAGGCGCTGAGAAGACCGGCACCTGCGGCAACAACATGGTGAGCTCGTCAGGAATCCCTATCTCCATGGCAAGGGTTGGGGACAAGGGTACCGTCGTCAGCATCTCTGGGAAGGAAGAAACCAAGAGATTTCTGGCGGGACTCGGATTCACGCCGGGCACAGAAGTTAAGGCTGTCTGCGAAGCCAACGGAAGCGTGATCCTCGATGTCAGGGGTTCAAAGATCGCCATAGACCGCAAGATAGCGTCCAAGATTCTGTTTTGCCCAGAGAGCTGATATGAATGAAGACACTGAGAGACGCTGAAGTCGGCTCCACGGTGAAGGTCGTGAAGCTGCACGTAGAGGGAGTTCTCAAGAAACATTTGATGGGCATGGGCATCACCAAGGGGTGCGAGATCTACATCCGCAAGGTGGCGCCCCTCGGCGATCCCGTGGAGATCACCATCAGGGGGTATGAGCTCACTCTTAGGAAAGGTGATGCGGAAAACATCGAGGTTAAATGACCCCGAAGATCCTCTGTACCTCTGCCCAGGTCGCCGCCTTTTTGATTTCTGCGGCACAGGTTTTGCAAGGAGACATGAAAGATGAGTTTAACGATTGCATTAGCCGGCAACCCCAACAGCGGGAAAACCACGATGTTCAACAAACTGACTGGTGCGAACCAGCGTGTGGGGAACTGGCCGGGAGTCACCATCGACAGGAAGATCGGTAAGATCCGCGGGACGCACTACAAGCTCGTGGACCTGCCCGGAATCTACTCCCTGTCGCCGTACTCCCCGGAAGAAATCGTTTCCAGGAACTTCCTGATCAACGACAAACCGGACGCAGTCATCAACATCGTCGACGCGACGAACTTGGAGAGAAACCTCTTCCTAACCTTCCAAATCCTTGACACCGGGATCCCCACAGTCGTCGCTCTTAACATGATGGACCAAATCCGCAAGTTCGGAGACGAAATTGACGTAGAGAAGCTCTCTAAGGAGCTTGGCTGCAAGGTCGTTCCCGTGTCTGCCCTTAACGCTGAAGGTATCAAAGAACTTGTCACAACTGTTGGCGAGATCGCCGAGACCAAAGCCAGGCCCGAGCCCATGTACTTCGACGGGGACATTGAAGCCGCCATCTCACAGGCCAGCGAGTCCCTCAAAGGGAAGGTCCCTGACGAGAATCTCAGATTCTACGCCATCAAGATGGTAGAGAATGACAACGCCGTGAACGATGAGTTCCCCTCTGAGAGGGAAAGCATTGCCGGAACCATCAGAGAGCTAGAGGAGAAGAAAGACGACGACATCGACTCCGTCATCGCCGACGGCAGGTACATCAGGATCTCCAACATTGTCAAGGACACCATGAAGAAGGCGCCCCGCGACAAGAGGGGGACGCCGTCTGATAGGATCGACAGGATCGTCACCCACAGGATCTGGGGTCTACCGATTTTTATCGTCGTCATAGCCATACTGTTCTTAGGGATCATTGGATTCTCCTGGGGAGACTACTTCGAAGCTGTGGGTATAGGAACATGGTGCACCGACTGGATGAACGAGTTCATCGGTGGTGAAGAAGACTCCATATTGACGCATCTGCAGGACTGGTGCGAGAGCGACGGTAACTACAGCGCCATCGACTCGCTACTGTGCTCTGGTATTGTGAGCGGAGTAGGAGCCGTCATTGGGTTCTTGCCCCAGATGCTCCTGCTGTTCCTCGCTCTGTGCATCCTCGAAGACATCGGTTACATGGCCAGAATCGCCTTCGTCATGGACCGCATCTTTAGACACTTCGGGCTGTCCGGAAAGACCCTCATCCCCCTGCTGGTCGGAACCGGCTGCGGTGTCCCTGGAATCATGTCGTCCAGGACCATCGAAAGCGAGAGGGACAGACGTATAACAACCATGACCACGACCTTTATCCCCTGCGGTGCGAAACTGCCTGTCATTGCAATGATTACAAGTGCGATCTTCTCCGGAAACGGGCTAGTCGCCGTGTTCTGCTACCTGCTCGGAATCTTGATGGTGCTCGTGTCTGGAATCATCCTGAAAAAGCTCAAGAGCCTGTCCGGAATACCCGCCCCGTTTATCATGGAGCTACCTCCCTACCACATCCCCAGCGCCACCAACATTATCAAGGGAACCATTGACAGAGGCTGGGCATTCATGAAGAAGGCCGGTACCATCATCCTAATGTCCAGCATCATCCTCTGGTTCCTTGCCAGTTATGACGCCGGACTCGACTACATTGGAGACAACACCGGAGATGCCTCGTCCATACTGAGATCCATCGGTGAGGCGATCTGCTTCATCTTCATGCCTATCGGATGGGGAGACAACTGGGAGCTCACCGTCGGTTCCATCACCGGACTTGTTGCCAAGGAGAACGTCGTCACCACGTTCGGAACATTGTTCGGTATCGAGGTTGGCAACAACGGAGAGAGACTGGAGGACATCCTGGCCAGCATGCTGACCAAGTCCGCCGGACTGTCCTTCCTTGCGTTCAACCTCATCTGTGCCCCCTGCTTCGCGGCCATCGGTGCCATGCACAGGGAGCTTGGTTTGTGGAAGGATACAGGACTTGCGGTACTGTATCAGTGTGCGCTGGCATACGCTGTCGGTCTGATCCTGTATGGATTCACCAGCTACATCGGCGGATGGAACACACTCACACAGGACGGAATGGTGATAGAACAGTCGGCGCCCATAGGCAGCACCATAGCGGCTGTGATCGTCCTGATAATCATCATCTATCTACTCTGGGCCAAGGACCCGTTCAGACAGCTCGGAGGTAAGGATATGTATGATGTCGAGGAGGAGATGAATAGATGAGCAACGATCTCGTCGTTGGAGCAGTGATCGTAATTCTCGTGGTCGCATCGGTATCGTACATGATTTACCAGAAGAGAAAGGGTATCATTAGCTGCAGCTGCAGCGGTTGCAGCCACTGTGGCGCCAAGCCCAAACCCAACGTGACCATCGACAAGGAAGAGTGCGAGTGTTGCAAGAAGAACTAACCTTCCAAAATGGGGCTTCGGCTCCATCTTACCTTCCTTTTTTCCACCTTTCTCGACCAGTCTGCATGACTGGATTTTCTGAGTGCTGGACGCATTAGCGCAACATTGAAATAATAAAAGAAGATAAGAATTTGTTAAGAAATAATTTTACATTTTCTCTCTCGGAGCAATGACGTAGTTCCATTCTCAGTGCCACTCATCTACCTTGATGTTCAGAGATTCCA
>CAZXOR010000006.1:0-11617 GCA_964642395.1 uncultured Methanomassiliicoccales archaeon
TCCATCTTGTTCTCTACGACCACCATGTTCCTCGGTTTTTCGATCCTTCTGATTTCCTTCGACACCCTTATGGAAATTTTTCCAAAATATAGTACACTATATATCTACAATGTACTATCTAAACCTATTTTTCCCTGTTCGAAACGACGAAAAATGTGCACCCGCAACCCTCGGGAGAGGGTCGTAAGACTGAAAACAGGTCCAGAAAACAGTTGAATTGGTCTAGATCCATCCAAAGAAGCGTTTGCCACATCGATTTGCTTGGTGTCTTAATACGTCACCGTGGAAAATTTCTAGTAATCGAGTAATTCTATTATAATTGTCCAATTAATTGTTGAACTATAATGCTAATAAGGTATGTATATTCACAATTGTGATATCAAAATAGTCGATAGATTTTCTCGCCGAACCTATCATCCGGTCCAGGTCATCGATTATCTCGATCACGAGGATGGCCGCGATGAACCCGTCGTCCACAGTCTTGTAGTGTTCTGAAGGCTCGGTCATAATATACGCGAAAGCCTTCACGCAGGCTCCGTCGACGGTCGCCTCGACTTCCGCGAGCTTGTAGACCAGGACGTCCTCTCAGATATTTATGGGTATGTATGGTCGTCGGCTTCGAAGACGACGTCCCTGATCTCTGATTCCGAGGGGACGATCGTCAGGTAGTCTCAACCACAATTCTTGGAGTATCCACGCAGGACAGCATCGCTGGTTTCAACCGAGTGTTCGAGCGCCTTATCCCTGATGAACGGCAGCTTGAGCGTGCCGTAAGCGAAAACGAGCACGGGGGCAAGGAGACGAGTACGCGTCTCACCGATGAAGGTTCAGAGGGCCCCGGCGCCACTAGCGGCTCTGATGCAGATGTCACAGCAGTCGCCAATCTTCGGGAGCCCCCTTTCCAGCAGACTCAAAACGTTGTTGAAGCACCTGTCCATGGTGGCATTGACCATGTCAATGTCCACCGGCTCGTCCTTCCAGACGTCGTAGTCGGTGATGGTAGCAAGGCTGCAGTAGCACAAGCCCAGCTCCCTAGCCAGCTGGCACTCGGGGACGACGGTCATACCAATGATGTCCGCGAATTGCCTAAACATGGCGCTTTCCGCCCTGGTAGAGAACCTGGGGCCTTCGATGCACAGGTATGTGCCGCCAGCGTGATGCCTTAGCCCGAGCTCCCCGGCGATCTTCGCGAAGACGGAGTTCAGATAAGGGCAGAAGGGGTCGGCTATGGATGTGTGGACCGCCCTGTTGTCGAAGTAGGTGTAATCTCTTCTCTTGGTGAAGTCGATAAACTGGTCCACGATGACCAGGTCGCCGGGGACGAAGTCCTCCTGGAGGGAGCCGACGGCACAGGCGGAGATGACATACTTGCATTCTAACTCCATCAGGGCCCACATGTTGGCTCTATAAGGGACTTTGGTCGGGGGGTGTTGGTGCTACTTGCCGTGACGGTAGAGTAACGCAACCTCCACGCCGTTGATCCTGCTGACGAGAATGGGGTCGGAGGGCTTGCCAAAGGGCGTGTCAGGGAAGACCTCCTCGATGATCTCAAACGTGTCCGGGTTATAGATCCCGGTGCCGCCGATAATTGCGATCTGAGGCATATCAGAGGGAAAGATGAAACCGTATTTAACTTTGGACAGGGACGTCTCTGGGGGCAATCCCGCCCGGAGGGCCTCTGCGGAAAAGGAGGGGAAAGCTCAGGAGATATGCCTGATCGCCTCGTAGGGCGTGACGCGGAGTGCCCTCTCAGCCTCCTCCTCGGTCATGTCGGCGCCGAGCGCCGTGACCTCGTTTATAAGGTCATCTGGCGCGTGGGTGTCGGAGTTCACCACCATCCTGGCCCCATGGCCCTGGCCACGCTAACCACGTAGCCGTTGGTGATGTTGTGCCCGGCGCGCCCGGACACCTCTAGGATGACCCTGTTGTCCTGGCGATCTGGGCCTTATTCACGGTGATGAACGGGGTGCGCGAGAACATTGATCTCTGAGTTCTCGGCGGAGGCGCGGTTGGTCCCGAGTGCCACCGGCTCGGTTACGGTCTCTCCGTGGACGATAATTTAGTCCGCCCCGGCCTTTTTGGTCGTTTTGGCCATCACATCGATATTGGACAGCGACATGTGGACGATCTCCACTCCAGGGATGATTGTGATGTAGTCTTTGCAGAGCTCCACGGCCCTGACCACATTGGACGTCACGGACTCTACATTGATCATGTCCACGTGGTCGGTGATGGCGATGACATCGTGCCTCAGAACCATTGTCCTACGGACCAGCTCGGCGGGAATGAGCTCCCCGTCGTTGAACACGGTGTGGGTGTGCAGATCCGCCCTTATTGCGACCTCTCCCACAGCTCCTTGTAGACCTTCTCCATGGGGACGTTCATCTTTTTGACGGCCACCATGGTATGGTAGATCAGGTCGGCCAACTCGCGGCACATCTCCTTGTCCCTGTCCTTGACGGCTAGGACGAACTCGGCGGCCTCCTCATGATCTTATTGCACATCTTGGTTTCGTTGTCGTACAGCTTGCATGTGTAGCTCCCGTCCTCCGAGTTCTTGTGTCTATCCTTCAGGACCTTGCGGAACTCCGAGACGATCGCCATGGTCTCCTCAGTGCTGCCGTAGACCGTTTTGTCGAAGCAGGACGGCCTGTTCAGGTGGCAGGCGATGCCATCGACTTGCTCCACCATTACCAGGAGGGTGTCGGCGTCACAGTCAGCCTATATAGACTTGATCCTCTAGAGGTACCCGAACTACTCGCCCTTCTTCCAGAGCCTCTGCCTGCTCCTGGACTAGAAGTGAATGTACCCAGTCTTCTCCATCTTGGAGACAGCCTCCTCGTCCGCCCATGCCACCATAAGCACCTCGTTGGTGATCCAATCCTGGACCACAACAGGTATCAATCCCTTGTCATCATATTTAAAATCCTTCATCTGACCACTATCCCGTTGTCCCTGAGGTACTCCTTCACTTCTCCCACGGAGCATTCGTTGTAATGAAAAATGGAAGCCGCTAGCGCGGCCGAAGCGCTGGTTGCAAGAAGACTCGAGGATGTACGCCTTGTACCCGCTCCGCCGGATGCTATGACAAGAATGTCCACCTCGTCCACCACTAACGTCGTGAAGGGGATGTCGTACCCTGTCTTTACGCCGTCTGTGTCCATGGACATGAGCAGAATTTCCCACGCCTCCAGGTCCTCCGCTCTCTTCACCCACTACACGGCATCGATGCCCGTGGGCATGGTGCCCCGTGGGTGAAAATTTCCCAGCGATCGCCCGCCCTCTTACCGTCCACCGTGATGACCATGCACTGGCTGCCGAAGCTCTCTACGCACTCAGAGATGATGGACGGGTCCATCACGGTCGCGGAGTTCACGGACATCTTATCTGCCCCGGTGTTGAGGGCGTCCTTCCTATCGGACACGCTCTGATGCCGTTGCCCATGGTGAGCGGGACGAACAGCTTCTCAGCAGTCTCCGACAAGATGTCCAGCATGGTCCAGTGGGTTTTTAGGAACGCAGTGATGTCCAGAAAGGTGATTTCGTCCACTCCTCGGAGCTCGTAGGCGACCGCCATCTCGGGTGAGTAGCCCATGTCGCGGAGCTCCTTGAAGTTGATCCCCTTGACCATCTTGCTGTCCTTCACGTCGAGGCAAGGTATTATCCTCTTCGTCAGCATGATATCACGTAACGACCTCGCGGTCCTTGATGCTAAGCTCCACGTTGTAGACCCTGAGCGCGTCCCAGAGGGCCTTCTTAGTGACCTTGAACCCCGCCTCCACGATGTGATGGTCATCAAACCCCACGATCACGACCATGTGCAAGGTCATCCCGGCAAACATAGCGAAGCTTCTCATGAAGTGGGTGTAAAGAGAGTCCGGGTAGTCGATGTTCACGCAGGAGCAGTCCACCAGGTCCAGGGAGGACATCACGAGAGCGTCGTCCATTGGGACAATTGCGGTGGCCATCTTCTCGATGGGTCGGTCGTCCATGATCTGCCTGAGGGACCTGCCAAGGGTAATCACCACGTCCTTGATGACGCGGTGATCGTTATCGCCGCCGGCGCGGAGGATCAGATTAAACCCGGCGTACCCGGCCAGGTCTCGGTTATGTGCTTCAGGAACTGTATGTCGCACTCGACGTCAAATTTTCCCGTTCCATCGATGTCCAAGTCCACGGAGATCTTCGTCTTACTGGTGCCGCGTTCGGTTGAGGACGTCCTGAGGTTCATGATAAACAACATTCAGTACGCTGAAGGACTATAAACGCACGCGTCCTTCCTTTAAGTCTCTTCGGGGATCATAATGGCAATTCTGGGGCATTCCATACACATGCTTAGCTCACCGCTGTACCCCTCGTAAACGTAGAGGGCCTTGAGTAGACCACTGCTCTTAACGAAGGCGCAGATCTCGCAGAGGGCACTAATGAGGTCCCTCCCTGCGACTACGGCGTTGGCCTTCTCAGTGATCATCTTGTAAAAGTCCTCGCGGTAGGCGCTCTTATCGATGAGGTTGTTACCTCCCCTGAGCCCTTTGATGTACTGTGACACGGCGGCGCTAGTGACGCCAAACAGGTTCGCCACCTGCACCTGGGTCATTCCATGGTTGTGGACCAGCTCCTTAGCCAGAGCACCTCTGGCCGTTGGCAGGATGTGGGTGACGATCAGCTCGCAAGGCATCTTCATGGGTTTGGCATCGAGTTTTAAGAATTAAAGGTAACGCCGTTAGGATCTCCGAAAACCGTTTACCGACACAATTCTCCACCAATTTCACCGAATTTACACGTTTGGGTCTGAGCCGCTGTTTTTCAATTAACAAAGTGTTCATCCGGGGTTCACGCCTGCCAGAGGGTGTCCCACTCTCAGGGGCGAATGACTTCGGTGCATATGGTCAGCTCAATCACCGCGCCGATGGCGTCGACATCGGACAAGATCCTGGCGTCATCTCAAGAGGTGAACCCTCTGGACGCGATCACCAACCATGGGCACCTAGCGATGAAGTCTCTGGCCCGGGCCTCGTCGATCTCCTTCCTCTGGCCCTCGATGTCCACGTTGGTATTCAGGATCCCGGCCAGGGGCATATCCATGATGCGGTCGAACATGTCCTCCATGGTGATCTCGGCAGACTCCTACCATCCTTTGGGCAATCCTTCCGCCTTTAGTGTCCATGGACAGCACGATCCTCCCAGGGTGTCTGTTGACGATCTCCCCGAGCCAGTCCGGCTCCTTCACATCCCTGGTCCTGATCACCACGCGATCCGCGCTAGCGGCGACTAGCTCGTCGACGGTCTCCATCGACCTGATGCTGCCTCCCACCTCATCGGAGACGCCGTACTCAGCGATTATCTTTTTGAAGACGGGTATGTTGCTCTTCTTCCCGAAGGCGCCGTCCAGGTCCACCAGGTGGAGGTAGTCCGCCCCCCCCCCCCTGGAGACTTACATATCCGCCATCCTCTACGGGTCGGGCATGACGATCTGCTGGCTGCCCGGAACGCCGCCAATCAGCTGGGCGACCTGGTGGTCCAGCACGTCCACGGCCGGTATGACGATCACAGTACCGACTCCGCGAAGCCGAATGATGTTCCTGAGGAGTGCTATGCTGGAGGCGCTGCTCTTTTCGGGGTGGAACTGGGTGCCGTAAGTGTTGGCCTTCCTGAAAAACATGTGGATTTCGTTGCCCTCGTATTCCGTGATTCCGATTGTTATGTCCTCCGTGAGGTTCTCATAGAAGGAGTGGGTGAAGTAGAAGTTATTGTCACCGACTCCCCGCATCAACAGTTCCCCAGAAACGACCTGATTCCATCTCATGTGGAGGACCACCCTGCCCTCTATCGGTACCACTTACTCGTCGAACAGGCCGAGTTCAGGAGTGGTGTTCTCCGCGCTGCTTTCGAACATGATCTGCATGCCAATTCATATTCCCAGGGCAGACGTGCCGTCCAGGAGCATCTTCTTCATGCCATCCTTGTAGGATTGGAGTTTTTTCATGATCGTATCGAACGCCCAACGCCGGGGAATACGATGCACTCCGCGTCGAGGACGCCCCTCATGTTTGTGACCGTGGCGACTCTGGCGCCGCAGTTCTTCAGGGACTTCCTTATGAAGTACAGGTTACTGACATCGTAGTCATTGAGAATGATATTCAGCGACATTCTTCTACCATCTCCGCCATGTTCTCCAGGAGTATGTTGTTAAACTCCTCTGTGCCGACAGTGGGCCTGACGCAGTTCTCCGTCTTGCGCTTGGTGCTGAAGTCGCAGATGATGCCCCTCTTCTTCAGCCCATCCACTAGGACTGCATGGTCAATTGAAGACTTGGCAAGTATAAAGTTGGAATCAGACGGAAACGACTCGGACCCGAGCTTCCTGAGCCCGTCGGCCAGCCTGGGCCTCTGCTCTACGACCATCCAGACGTTCATCCTTACGAACTCCTGGTTCCTTACCACGGTGACTGTCGCGCCCTCACTAATGGTGTTGAAGGAGTAGGGGGTTTTGACGCATATCATCATGTCCGTCAGCTTTCTGTTGGCGGCCATGTACCCTACGTGGAGCGCAGCCATAGCGTAGGCCTTAGAGAACATCCTCATCACCACGAGGTTGTCGAACTCTTCCACCTTGCATATCATGTCGCTCCCGGAGTACTCGGCGTACGCCTCATCCACGACGACGATCCCGGGGAACCTGGCGATGAGGTCCTCCAGGTTCATATGCCTGAAGCGGTTCCCCATGGGGTTGTTCAGGGAAGGGACTATAGCGACCTTAGCGTTCTCCTATCTCACCATGGAGTCGACGTCCAGCTGGTCGGCGAGGTCCATCTCAATGGCCTTCCCGCTGTTGTTCTTGACGAAGAAGTTATAGAGAGAGTATGAGGGGACGGGGACAACACTGTTGTCGCCCCAGTTGGTGAACGTCTTGAATATCACATCCAGCATCTTGTCGGTGCCGTTACCGGCGATGATGCTGCCGAGGTCCAGACTGTATAGCTCGCCCAGCGCCTCCCTGAGGCTCCTTGAGTAGGTGTCGGGGTACTCATTCAGGTTCCAGCTGCTCTCCTTGATGTACCTATCGACGGCGGGGTTGAACCTGAAGACATTGGTATTGGTGTCAAGTCTGACCTCCCGTGGAAGACGGAGCTGTAGTAGGTCTGGAACCCTCTGGCGGTCTCCCTCATTATGCTTCTGTTAGTCTATCTCAGTTCATCAGCCTCTCTATGGACGTGGTGAGAATGCCCCTGGCCCTAATTCTCTTTAGCTCCGCTATGACATGGAATGTCTAATTATTATTGATCACAGTGTGGACAGCCATGTAGTCGTTGTTGCCGAGGATGTCCAGGATGGCGGGCCTCTTATGTCGAGGATGATGCCCTCCACCTCGGTCAACCGATCCCTGGGGACGTCGACCATGATGTACCTCCTGTTCTCGACCTTGATGACGCTCAGGACGGAGCTGATAATCTTGTCGATCTGGTCGCTGTATCTGCCCCTGGCGGTCTCGGACGTGAACACGGCTGCTTGAGAATCCAGGATCCTCCCGGCTTCGATCATCCTGTTCATTTTCAAGATGGACCCGATGGACACAAGGTCCACGATGTAGTTGAAGATGTCCAAATAGGGAATGATCTCCGCCGCGCCGGTGACGATGATGATGCTGACGTCCTTCTCCAGCAACTCGAAGTAGCGCCTGGTGATGTTCAAGTATGAGGTGGCGATTCTGTTGCTGTCCACTATCTGGGACGCGTCTGTGATGTCGGAGGACTCCGGTGCGGCCACAGCCATGTGGCAGTGTCCGAACCTGAGCTCCAGGGCCTGCACCAGCCCATATCCGGACTCGGTCGCCTGGTCCAGGCCAGTGATCTCTATGTCGATGGCATTTGTGGCCACAAACTCAGGGATGTCCTGGGCCCTGAGAAACAGGACATCCACGTCCTGGTTCTTGGCCTTCACGTACAGTCTGCGACCAGCGTCCTCGCCGAAGTCGAGACTGGCCATAGTGAGCAGGTCGATGATCCTCTCGTTCAAACGTCTCTTGTTTGGAACCTCAAATTTAAGCGTTACTTGAGTTTTCTTATCCATTCGTATTGGTAAAATAGATGTGTTTATCGCACGCAGAACTAACAGTCCCCGGACTCGGTGACCAGGTTCAAACTCAGCACCCCAACGACGATGACAGCCAGAAATGTCCATCCGAGGATGTTTAGGGTCTCGCCAAACGCAATGAGGCCAACGATGATGGAGCCTATAACGCCTATCCCCACCCACACGGTGTAGCAGGGCCCCATTGAGAGCCCGGACTTCAATCCTCTGTTCAGGAGCAGAACACTAACGGCTATCATGACAAGGGTGGCCGTCGTCCAGGGGATGTCGGAGAAGCGGTCCGACATCTTCATGCCAAAGACCCACCAGGTCTCGAACACCCCGCCGACCAGGATCCAAAGCCAGGTTATGTTCACAGAACCACTTCCGATGAGAGCTCGAGGCCGACAACTCCGGCAATTATCATGAATATGAATAATACCTTTAGCCGACCTAACCTGTCTTTGTACAGGATTACGCCGGCCAGGACGGTCATGACCGCGCCTATCCCGGTCCAGATGGAATATGCAACCCCTGCAGACAGGGTCTCCATGGAAAACGCCAAGCAGCAGGGGCTGATGAACATGAACATCACTGCAATTGTCCCCCAGAGGAGGCTGCAGGTATCGTTGTACTTCTTCAGAGCGATGACCCAGACAGGCTCCAGGAACCCACCGAAGATGACCCACAGGAAAGCGGCACCGAACATCGCATTTCTCAACACGATGTATTATATAACAGGTCTGATGGTTCGAAGTCCATGGATGTATCGGAAGTCCTGGAGAGGATCAGGTCGGAGAGGGGGGTCATACGCGCTGAGCCCATGCCAGAGGATCTGTTAGTGAGGATCGTGGAAGAAGAGTCCACCGTGCGCGGGGTAATGGGGAACAGACCCATCATCAACACTGACATGAGGGACTGCGCCGAGAGGGACGCTAGATTGGTGATATTCGACGACGGGACCATCAACCATCCGCAGGTCCGCACCATGCGCATGCTCGACGAGCTGGGGAACGAGGTCGGCCACAACGTCATGGGGCATGAGGTTTTCGATTTCATGAAAAGGGACGATGTGGTCTTCATCTCCGACGATTTCGTGATATATCCGGGAATGGATATCCACGGAAGTGTGTCCATTGAGCTGCTAGCACATCCATTCATAGGAAAGGATGGGTGGATGCCGAAGTCCGCCGGAGCCGTCATGTGGTACCCGTCGTCCATCAGCTCGGACATGATCTTTAAATACTTCGGTCAGCCATCGATGGGCATCGTCAGCTCGATACTCGGGTTCAACGTTTGAGGCGGCAAGCCTCCGACCGATTCGGGCTAACGCCCTTTGTGCCCAAGCGTGCAAAGAATGGTCTGACGAAGCCGCGCAACGGTCTCTCTCTGTAACCACGGAATGACAACATACCGCACCAAGTGTAATTCAGTACGTTCAAAGCGATCCATCATCTGGAGGTTGAATGATACATAGTCTGATCCGATTCAAGATGGTATGTAGGATGTTGTTGCTGGATGGCGTCGCGGACAAAATTGGCCCCGTTGCGCGTCACTACGGGGTTTAGAAGGTCTACGCGTACGGATCCTACGTGAGAGGAGATGCAAACGGAAACAGCGACACAGACCTCTACATCGAGAAAGGACGCATCAGGGATACTTCAAGCTTGGAAATTTCGAAAACAATCCAAAAGACATCTTGAGGAAATAAGTGGACATCACAACCACCGGCGAATCAAAGGAGTTCATTGACTCCATCAGAGATGACATGGTGCCGATCTACGTGGGGTGAGGCGCATCCATCGTTCAGAATGTTGCATCCGATTCTTATAATGAATTTCACTGTCATATGCGTTATAAGTTCATCACATGCACTGGCGCATATACAGCAGAATGTATAGGTGTCAGAAAAACGGAAGCGATTTGGAGGTTATGGTGTCGCCCCCTGGACTGGGCTCAGCACTCGTCGGTTCTGGTGATGGCTTCGTCGATGTGATTCATGAAGAGTTTCCTGAACTCGGGAAACTCGCTAAAGCCTCTGACGAGACACTCGACCTCAAACCCGGCCCTCTCCATGAAAGACTTCAAGGAGTCCTCATTATCGCCAGCCATGTCATTGTTGGCATTGTCGCCGGCCACGAGTATGAAGGGCACCAGCATGACTTTCTCGTAACCTTTCCCCTCCATGAACGACAGGGTGTCGCCGTACTCAGGGTATTTCTCCATCGTGGTCATGTACATATTCCCGTGATCGAAGGCTCACAGTTTGAATTGCAGCTGGGAGTAGATGATGTTGGCGTAGTGGGTGAAGCCGTGACCATCAGCACAAGTGCGAAGCTATCGTCCAGCATGGGGATTAGGGTCCTTTCCAGCTCGTCTACGATCTTGTCTTAGTCCTCGGAGGTGGTCAACATGGCTCCCACATGCGAAGCTCTGGGATGTTCCCGATGTGCTGAGACTATCCTGACGACGACGTCGTACTCCTCGCCGTTTATGATGTGGGTGGACTGGACCACGACGGTCTCGAACCCTTCGGCGGACAGCCTGTTCATGGCTTTGAAGATGTAATCGATGTAGATCCCGTCGCGCTTTCTCAACTTCATGATGATCATCCTGCTGGTGAACGCGCGTCTCGCCTTTCATCCAGGGTAACGCTCTGTGACCAGCACCTCCACGATGTCAATGGTCTTGGTGCGACTGTTATTGTATCTTGTGCCGAAACTGGTAACAAGGATTGCTTTATTGCAATCTGACATATGATCAGTTGGATACATTATCTAATGTAGTTAACTTGATGGTCATAGAATCTGACAGAGACCTTCTGTATGATTCAGGGTTGAAACTTGAATGACTAGGAATTGAGTTGGGTTGATTTATGGCATGTGAATCCTGCGACATACAAGGTATTCGTCCAATGCCTGAGGAATGACAAAGTTTTGAGAAAGCGCAGCATCACCAAAGATATGAACTTTCAAAAAGTGTGCCGCATCTCGCACAATCGTACCAGAGTAGATAACACTAGCGTAGAGACTCAAACGTACTTCAGCGGGAATTCGGATGGATTCGTCAACATCTTTACCAGGATCGAAAGTCCGTGATTCTACATATTTGAGAATGGGCAACCATGCCTGAAGGACTATTATGACCGTCCGGTCATAGCTGTATCTGATCGTGGATGTTGAACGCTGGATATACGAGTGCTCCGCGTGCGGGGCACTATGAAGGGTTCATCAGTACAATAGGAAGTTATTCACACATCAGGTGCTCGATGAGGGGCACGATAATAGGGACCTGTGTTCTGAAGTTCAAGTGCGAGACCTGCGACGGGTATCCGCAGATACCCGTCCAATAGGCCAGGCCATACGTATCATACACGAAGATGCTGAAGAGAGTTCTTCACGCTGCTCGGCAACTTCGTGAACAGGATCGCTGAACTGTGTAGGATCAGGTCGTGTATGGTTTGGGACATCGTCATGTACAGAGTCGACTAGGCTTTGTACAAGATGGATCTGTCTTATGTGGAGCTCCTCTACATCAACGAGACCTCGTC
>CAZXOR010000007.1:0-11467 GCA_964642395.1 uncultured Methanomassiliicoccales archaeon
CTTCGTCGCACGGGTCGACATCTGTTAGAAGACGATTAAGGCGGTCAGCAACTTGCGCATATGTGTGCATGTTATTGAGTATAAGTTACAAACTCAGGATAATCAGCTATCTACCGAAGAATGCCAGCACCTACATTGACCTCACGGGCAGGACCTACTTCAAGTTCATGGCCAGCTTCTTTGCCACCGGCGATGAGAGGACTGCAATGGTGCAGAGAAGTATTGACTTGGCCGACCTGGGGACAGGATTGACTCCAAGGTCAATACTTACAGCAAGGGTATTATACGTAGGCTGTTCATCGTCAAGGTCATCATACCCTCCTCCAAACTAGCCATTATGACGAGATCACATCAGGTCTGGATGTCATCCGCTCCTACAAGATCAGGGAGGTCATCAAGAGCATCTCCAGGAGCAGAGTGATCGTGGTGATGTCCTCGCACAACATGTTCAAGGTCGACATGTTCTGCGACAAGGTCGATGTGATAGACCAGGGCAACCTGACCCTCCTGAACTTCAAAGGAAGTTAAACGTGAATACGACGTGGACACCCTGAGGTATTCATGAAGACGGTGAAAGGATGAGCTATATGACCAGCATCATTTGGAAGGAGATTAGGGAACTTTTGATCCCGGGATCCGTCATCTCCGTCTTCATGATGGCCATCTTGTTCGTCAGCTTCGTGGATTCATCAGAGGGCAGGTAGACAGCGCCGCTGAGCTCCTGACATTCGGACTCGTCTACGACGAGGATGGCGAATACTAAGACGGCTAAGATCCCTACAAGATACTCGTCAGCGCCTACGGCGAGTACTCCGACAGGATAGTGGTGATGGAGCATGCCTACGGCGACGCCGAGGCCACAATGGCTGAGATGTAGGAGCGCAGATTAACAAATATGTTGACGCTCCTGGATGCGAAGGCCTTTAACAAATCGATCGCGTCCGAGACAAGAGTTATCGTGGACCAGTACTATCTGTACGAGCCTATGAATCTGTTCAGGACCGTGTCGTCGTCCGTTATGTCGTCGGTCGTTTCCATTCTCAGCTTCAGCCTCTTCGAAGTACTGACCTTCAAAAACTCCGACGACGTAAACTACTCGTTCATCATGAACCCTTCTGGTGTTCTAGGACGACATCATCAGCACGATAGTCAAGGACGAGGCGCACTCGGGCATCACCCCTGCCGACATCTCTAATGAGATTACCGAACAGACGTTTATGATTCCACTGGTTATCATGATCATCATCATGATGGTCGACAGTATCGTCATCAACTCCATGGGTTTTGAGAAGGAAAATAAGACCCTAGAGACTTTGTTCACGATGCCCATCAATAAGACGCCATCGTCAGCGGGGAGATCGTGATCGCCGCCGTGGGACTGGTCTATAGACTGGTCTACACGGTGGGCATGAACATCTACATGGGCTCCCTGACTGACACCGTCGCGAGGTTCTCCCGCGTCAGCCAGGACCTGGACATGTCCCTTGAGACTGTCGACTAGGCACTAGTAATGATCTCGATGTTCCTGGCCATCATCTACGCACTGAGGCTGTGCATGATCTTGGAGGCCTTCGCAAAGAACTACAAATCCGTCCAGATGATGATGTCCCTAAACATCTTGGCCATGATCTCGATGTTCATTATTATGTCCTTCACTTGGTACAACGCCGGTACGGAGCTCTAGGTTATCACGTTTATCATCCTATTCTCCCACTCGATGATGGTCATGTAGGCTTTGATGTACGAGGACCTGACCTTGGTGCTGGAAGGCATAGTTTACATGCTGGCGTTCGCAGTATCCACCATCCTAGTCACGGTGAGGCTTTACAACTCCGACATCTTGATCGCCGGGCTGGGCCAGAACAAGATGGTTCAGACCTTGACTGACAGGAAATGACCCCAATGGCGCCTTCTGGCGCCCCTCCCCTCCTTTTTATCCATTTCCAACATTAGCCAGTTATGCTGAGCCGCATTGCTGAGGAACTGAGACATGACAGGAAGGTCGTGCTTGTATACTATAACGCCGACATGGACGCCGTGGGATTGGCCTACATGCTGTCAAGGGCGTTCCTCGATGCGGATATATACGCGCCCAGCGGCTTGGACAAGGTCTCTCGTATGGTGACCATGAAGATGGGCGTGAAGGTTCTAGAATTCTGCGACCTGTCCGCTTATGACAGAGTTGTGGTCATGGACATATCCTTCCCGAGCAGCTGAAGGGTGTATATTCCGTCCCGCACGACACGATTGTCATCGACCACAACAAGTCCACCGGGAAATAGGACATGGAGACATTCTACTGCGACGACGGCAGAACTTCCTGCTGTGAAATCATCAAGGAGATGATTGACACTGCTGGCGTGGAAATCATCAGGGACATGGGGCTGATGCTGCATGTAAGATGCTTACTAACAGCGGCCACTTCGAGTTCACCAGACCGTCGATGCTCTCCGTGTTCTCCGACCTGATGGTCGTGTGCAACATCGACATGGACGAAACCATGGACCTCACCCGGACCCTAGTCAGCATGTCCGGGAGGATCGCCATGATGAAGGCCGTTGAGCACTCCAGGTTCGAAAGGGTGGGCGAGATAATCGTTGCCATTTCTTTCAGCGGAAGCTTCGAGGCGTCCTCCTATAGGACCATCATGGCCACCGGGGCGGATGTGGCGTTCATGGGATCCAAAGAAACGAATGCTTCCGTCTTAGCGGGAGGGCCACCCAGGAAGCTGTGAGGAATGGCATCCACCTGGGCGAAATCATGTCCGACGGCGGGAGCTGCGGGGCTCATCTAGATCGGGGACGCCGAGGATATGCTGAACATCTGCATGTTTAGAACCATGGACGCCTTCCGTGAGATTAAGCACAGGGAGAAAATAATATGGGATGGCTTTTTGAATCGAGACCCATGAACGGACTCGCGTCATGCCCTGGAATGTGGATGAAGGGAAAGGATGTCAGAATAGGAGATTCCTCGACTCTAGTTTCATCTGAGCTTTTTGACGGATTCGATGACTTTGAGGATGGCGTCGTGGTTCTCGGGCTTCGCCGCGAAGTAATCCCTTACAGACTGAAGGGTCTTGTCGAGGCCGTTCGTTACGCCGGCCTTCAGGTCCACTGGAGACAGGGCACCAAAAAAGTAGGCGTCAGCAAGCTCCTCATAGGTGGAGTAGTCCACCGGCCCACCGTACTTCTCTGGTCTCTCGATGTGCATGGACCCGTTCCTGGGGAACAGGATGTATCTGCATAGCATTAGCACGGGGTTCTCGCCCTCGTGCTCCCTCTCGGGCGGGCAATAGGCTTTCTTTATCTTGGCAGCGATCTCGTCCTTGGTGTCGTGGATCTTAACGCTGTCGTTTGGGTCACTCTTGGACATCTTGGACTCGACGGGGTCCATCCTGTTGCCGCCCTTCAGTCCGGGGAGCAAGGGGGTGTGGACCGCGATGGGCTTCTTTAGTCCGAGCTTGTCCGCGGCGTCCCTGGCGAGCATGTGGCCCCTCCTCTGATCGAGGCCGGCGTAGGCTACATCGAGGCCCATACAGAATATATCGGTGGCCTGGAGGATGGGATAGAACACCTTCGACGTGTCGACCTCGGCCTCGTCCTCAGATCTTCCCATGATGGTCATGGCTCTCTTGACCCTGGACAGCGAGGTGACCTTGGCGACCTTGATCACCGTCTCCCAGTACTCTATGTTGCTGAGGATGTCGCTGGCGTATTTGAACTCAACCCTGTTCTCGGGGACCCCGAGCGCGATAAAACAATCTTGCATGTACTTAGCACAGGTGCGGATGTTCTCAAGGTTTCCCCCGAGCTTGTCGTTGATGTACGCGTGCCAGTCCGCCCAAAAAATGGTGACTCTGAACCCAGCGTCGCAAAGGTCCCTGATCTTCTGCGCCACCAGTATCCACCCCAGGTGCACGAGACCGGAGGGTTCGAATCCAATGTAGGCTGTGGGTTCTTCCTTCTTTGTCAGAAGGGCGCGGAGTTCCTCCTCGGTGACGATCTCCTCGGTGTTCTTCGTTATAAGGGCCAACCTCTGTTCGACATCCATGTTGATCACTAGCAGGATGGACAAACACTATAAAAATGGATTCCGTTGGGAGCGTATGGCATCCGGCTATCCCCTGCTTGAGAGGTCGTTCCTGTCCAGTCCCGTGGTGGACAGGGATGGTTACCCTTATTTTGTCAACCCGGTCAGCGACGGTGTGCCCGCTATGGAGCTAGCGCTACTGGAAGAGATAGTTGCGGGCATTCTGGAGATGGCCGATCTGGACTGTGACGTCGTCCTCGCGCCTGAGGCCATGGGCATTCCGCTGGCCGCCTGCATAACCCTGATGTCTGGCATCCCGTACTCTGTGATCAGAAAGAGATGCTACGGCCTACCCGGGGAGATCGCCCTGGACCAGTGCACCGGCTACTCTAGGTCGCCGATGTATGTCAATTGCATAGCCCCCGGGACAAGGGTTGCCATAATAGATGACGTTATGAGCACCGGGAGGACGATCCGCGCCATAGCGAACGCACTGATGGATGCCGGCGTGATAGTGACCGAGGTGATCACCGTGTTCTGCAAGGGCGGTGACGTGAGTAGGCTCGAGGAGGAGCTCGGCGTTCCCGTCCGTTTCCTCCTGGCAGTGAGCTCGGAGGGCGGGCATCTTGCTATCCTGTGACGTTAAGTCACGCTGAGCATATTAAGAGCGCGGCCATCTGAAAATGGGGGCATGGACCCCGTGCTAGTCGGCCTATGCATGGTGATGGTCGTAGTGGGCGCTAGCATAGGTCTGTTCAGCGGGATCGTCTTAAGGATCCACATAAACACTCTAGCCGTCATGCTCCTGACGGTCCACCTTGCCATAGCCGGCGTACTCTCTGGGTCCTGGACGCCGATGGGCCGTTATTGCTGTGAACGGCTGCATTATGTCTGCATTCGGTCGTCCACTTTCGTTGACTTCGTGCCCTCCGTGTTTATTGGGGTGCCAAACGGGGAGGACGCAGTGTCGGTGCTCCCGGAGCACAGACTGCTCCTCCAGGGCAAGGGGATGGCCATCGTCAGGGCCGTGGTGATCGGCAGTCTTGGGGGGCTTCCGCCCGCGATCTTGATGTCCATCTCCCTCCAGTGGCTCCTGATCAACGATCTGGAGGACCCTCTAGAGAGGATGATGTCCTCGTTCTCCTTGCCGCCTACGGCGTAGTGGTCCTCAGCCAGCACGGGAAAAGCCTCCTGTGGGGGCTAGCAGCGTTCGTCCTGTCGGGCATGCTAGGCCTGGCTTTCATGACCCTCGAAATACCCATGGATTAGGTCTTGGGGGAGGGTAGTGTCACACTCCCAATGCTGACCGGCCTATTCGGAATCCCTGTGCTCCTGAAGTACTCATCTTTATGAAGAATACCGCGCCAGAGGAACAGTAGAAATGACCTTGTGGGGGATGTGCTCAGGATGAAAGGCATGATCATGGGGATTGTGGCCGGATGGTTCCCCCGGATCACCACGATTGTGGGGGAGTCCATGTCCACAATCGTATTTCCGGATGGGTGGCGGGAGGCGTTCATATTCACCGTGGCATCCGTTAGGACCGTCATTTCTGTCCTCTCCTTGATTGCCCTCTCGGTGTTCAGGATCGGCAAATTCGGGACCACGTTAACCATAAGGGAGAGATCACCAGTGACCCCCTTGAGGGGTTCATGTCCCAGGATTTCCTAATCCTGTTAATGTCCACGGCAACAGCTTCGCTGATGAGATACCTGCTGACCATATGATCCGGAAGACCATTCTCCTCGGCCGTGTCCAGAGTCGATAGCGGTCGACTAGACGCCATGTTATCGTGCTGCTGACGGCGATAACCGGGCTACTCACCGAGCCGTTCGTTCTCATGATGTTCGTGTGCTCCGTGGTAGTGGGGCTCCTCCACGGGATGGTTGGGACGGAGAGGATGGTCTTTTGTGGATGCTTTCTCCTATTTGTGCTCCTGTTCGAGTTCGGGTACCGACGGTCACTGGAGCTTGGATTCCGTCTTGGACATGAACCTAGCGTCGTCCACCATGAACCTCTCGTGGGTGCCGGAACCGATTTCGCCCTTGGCGTCGAAGACGACGACCCTGAAGACCAGTCTTCTCCTGTTGACCTCCACGAGCTCTGTCTGGCACGTCGCGGTCATACCCACTGGGGTGGCCGCGGAGTGGGCAATATCGAGATGAGTCCCGACGGTGCTTGTCCCTTCGTCTAGATACGGGGCCACGCTCCTGCTGGCTGTCGCCTCTATCAGCGCAATCATTGCGGGGGTGGCGAACACTTTGAGGGTCCCGCTGCCGAGCGCCTCGGCAGTGTTGTTATCTGTGACCTCAACGGTCCTCTCTCCTTTGATGCCTATGTTGAGCATACACTGCCGTATGATGTGCCGGTCTGATAATGTTAACCCTGTCCAGTGGGAACAGAAGTGGCTCCCATGTGTCCCCACGAAGATATCATGGATTGTGGCCGGTCCGTAGACATATGACAGAAAAGAGGCTCGGCTGTTGCCAGCATTGGTTTGCGGAGGGATCGCCCCTCTGAAGATCAGTTCTTCCCCTCGGAAGTCTCGAAGGGAACCTCCCCGGAAGCCTCGATGACGGTTTCGGCCTCCTCCACGATCGTCTCCGCCTTGGCGGCCTAGGCGACAGCGGCCTTTTCGGATTCCTGGACCGCAGTCTTGGCCTGCTGTTCTTGATGGGCGGCGGCCCCTGCGGTCTTGGCATGGACCTTCTTTCTCTCGATTTTCCTCTTGGCCTTCTCTGCGGCCTTGCGCTCGGTCTTCTGCCTCTTCTCGGTCTCCTTGCGGTGCATGATCTGCTTCTTTAGCTCGGCCTTGGCCTTGGCACGCTCCTCTTTGGGAAGCTTTTTGATCTCCTCCCTGCGCCTCTCCTCGGCATGCCTGGCCTTCCACTTGTCGTCGTCAATCTTCTCCTTCTCCTTCTCCTCGGCGAGCTTTTTCTCGTTGGCTATTTTAGCGTGCCTAGCCTTCGCTTTGGAATCGTCACCCGTGGACTCTACGATCTTGGCCATGGTGCGAACCTCTGGCCCTGGTTATCTGCTACTAGGATAAAAAAGAGAACCGAATGGATCATGGTGATGGACGAAACCGTTGATGAGAAAGAATGGGGATGGGGAAAGGGAGACCCCCATGAGGGAGCCAAGATCTTTGAAGAGAAAAAAGTAACTCACTGGTTAGATTTCCAGAACCTATGCTTGTTGCAATACTCCCAGGCCTCGACCTTTTCCGCGTCGGTCTTGAAAAAGGCCTCGGGAGCGTCTCCGGGGTTGAGGTACTTCCTCATGCTGACGCCGTCCGTGCAGATTTCAATGTAGACGATATAGTGGTCCTCGGCCATGGGGTGAGCAGTCTCCTTGCCGACCTTGACGAGGAACCCTCCATCTTGCTTCTCGATGTAGGGGACATGCTTCTCCTTCACGAAGTCCTCAGTCTTGGCCTTGATAAACTGCATCTGTTCGCCGCAGCAGGAGGGAATGCATCCGCCCATGTAGATGAGTTCGATGGCGGTTCCGCATTTAGGACAAACGTATTTCTGCATCATATGAAACCTCTGGGTAATGTTGGGTGTTGGAAGGATTTATATTTTTCTTAACGCCGTTTAGAATTTAAGTGGCGTGGAAATGCACATTTTAATACTGCAACCCAATACAAGGCTTATAGACGTCCGACCATTTTCGCCATTTGGAGGGAGAACGACCTGAAAGCCCTCGACGCATGGTTCAGGGATATCTCTTCGGTGACAAAGCTCGATTCCGTTCCGTTCTCCGAGGCCGCGTCGCGGATACTGAAGTTAGAACAGCACACAGCCGTCGTGGTGGACGCGGACAGCATCGCCATGAGGGGGTTTTCCGAGAGAGTCACGAAGAAGATGAGGGTCCGCAGAAGCGATATCTGGCTCATGACATGGGTGGAGGACGCGGATGACTTATTTGATGCCTTCAACACCAGTGCGGAGATGGTCAGGGGGGCATTCCACGCGGTGGCCTCTCCGGACAACCTGTAAGACATTGTGTCCGTTTCGGACAGCTTCGTCTTTGTGGTCTTTGCGATAAAGGGGGAGGTGGTGAAGATGGGAGACCAGCGTTCCAGGATCCACGACACCCTCGGACGCCTCGCCGATGCGGAACTGTACCGCCCTTGCGTCCTTGACACGAACGGGTCGATCAGGGATGACGGGTGGGGGACGATACTCGATGGGTCCACATCGGTGATCCCGTTCAATTGCAGGGCCCCTGCTCCTGGCCACCTTGAAGGGATGTGAATAGCACTTCTCTATCCAAAGAACTGAGGAAACCCTTGACGAGACCGTCGGCGTTTGAGCCGCCTGTGCGATCCGTGCCCACCACCTCTAGATGGCCCAGCCACCTCATCCCCGCGGTCGCGGCGAACGCCTTCATTATGGACAACGTTGGGGCGAAGTTAGGCCTGTCACTCCCTGCACAGAGAAGCGCCAAGACATGGTCCGGATGCGGTGGGTCGCGGTTGAACCAGAACACCTGGAACCTGTCTATTACCGTCTTCAGAACGGAGGAGGGTCCGCTGAAGTGCAGTGGGGACGTCAGTACCAAGAGGTCGGACTCCGAGAACAGCCTATACAGGACGCGCATGTCGTCATCCAAGATGCAGAACCCGCATTTGCAATGCCCGCACCCCGTGCAATGGCCGATGGACTTCTCCGACAGAAACACTACCATGACGTCCGAGCCCGCCTGCCTTAGATAATCAGCCGCAGACTGGCACATGGTATCCGTGACGCCTCCGCGCCCAGCGCTGCCGCAGATTACGAGTGTCCGGTCCATGTCTGTTACAATCGCGCCACCCTTTATAACTCCCTCTGACAATAGCCCGGAAAGGAGAGCAGCAGATGGAGGAGGACTTCACAAAGGTCAAGATCGTCGAACTCCCTAGAAACATTGTCGCTGGACACGACGTACTGGGGACGGTTAGGGAGATGTGCATGGGCATTCACACCGGCACCGTGGGCACCGTCATTACGGGCGGCAGGACCATGGACGTCGCGGCCAGGGACGTTCTTGGCTATATGGAGGGTTACGACATGGACGTGGTTCAGGTCGGTGACGCCGCCATCGACAACGTCAAGATCGCCGAGGAGAGGATAAGAGAGTTCGGCTCCAGCTTCGTCCTTGCCGTCGGCGGTGGGAGCAAAATCGACCTGACCAAGATTGTCTGCAATGACCTCAACCTGCCTTTCATCAGCATCCCAACCTCTGCCGCCCACGACGGCATAGCCTCCAACAGGGCATCCCTGAAGTCGGACACTGGCTCCAGATCCGTGGCGGCTGCGTCCCCCATGGGCGTCATCGCCGACACCGGAGTCATTGCCAAGGCGCCCTACCGCTTGCTAGCCTCCGGTTGCGCCGACGTTGTATCCAACTTGACGGCAATCATGGACTGGGATTTCGCCAGGAGGCTCAAGAACGTGGACTTTAGCAGGACTGCCTACTCGCTAGCTAAATACGCCGCGGAGTCTATCATGGACAGCTGCGGGCTCATCAAGCCCAACCTGGAGGACAGCGTCTGGATCGCCATCAAGCCCATCATCATGTCCGGGATCTCCATGAGTATCGCCGGGAGCTCCAGGCCCACCAGCGGCGCGGAGCACATGTTCTCCCACATGCTTGACCTGAGGCACCCCGGCAAGGCACTCCATGGGGAGCAGTGCGGCGTCGGATCCATCATGACCATGTACCTCCACGGGGGAGATTGGGAAGCCATCAAAGACGCGCTGCATGAGATAGGTGCCCCTACCACCGCCAGAGAACTAGGGTTCTCGGCGGAGGACGTGGTAGACGCCATGGTCCACGCTCATAAAATAAGGTCCGATAGGTTCACCATCCTGGGCGAGGGCGGAATAAGCGAGGAGGTGGCTGAGAAGGTCGCCCGCGACACAAGCGTCATCTAATAGTGGTATCATGGCATTGATCACGTTGATCAGCGAACCGCAAGCCAAGGTCGGCGGCGAGTTCTACTTCTTGGGACCCATAACGGAGTGTAAGGACTGTAGGCTCAAGGGCGTGTGTTTCAACCTCGAGCCTGGTTCCAGGTACAGGGTTGTTAAGGTTAGAAACCAGAAGCACACCTGCCCTGAGTGCGAGGGGGAGGTTGTGGCCGTGGAGGTCGAAAAGGTTTCTACTCCCACGGCAGTGCCCAAAAAGGGTGCCATAGAGGGAGTCACTATAACATACGTCGGGTCAAGGTGCGATGAAATCTCCTGTCCAAACTTCGGTCTTTGTCACCCGGTCGGCAAGAAAGATGGGCAGAAGTACACCATTGCCAGGCTCGGTTCCGACCTGGAGTGCCCGATCGGGGAGAAGATAGTGGACGCGGACCTGTACCGATTCAGAACTGGGACGTTGGCCGGGGATCGTCCCCCAGGTTTATGTTTCGATCAAAGGTCATTGCCAGAGTTCCAGGCCTGACCTACCTTCCTGCCGACGGCGTAGTAGCCGCTCTGGAAAGTATCGTACATGATGGGGTCCAGCTTCTTGAGGTCGACCCTGCCGGAGCCATCAAGGACTCTCTCGTCCGCCAGAACGTTTACGATCTCCCCGACCACGCGGAACCCTTCGATGCCATTCCTAATCTCTGCCACCCTGCACTCCAGGGCGACCGGGAGCTCCTGGATCACGGGGGCGTCAACACGCATACTCTTCTTGGAGGTGAGGCCGGAGCGCTGGAACTTGTCCGCAACGTCGTTGCCGGAGACGATACCGAAGAAGTCCGCCTCCTTCACGTGGGCGACGTCCGGCAGGCTGATGGTGAAGGCCATCCTCTTCTTGATGTTCTCGGATGTCTTGTGCGTCTCATCTAGGTTAATGGCCACGAGGTTCTCCGAACATATCCCTCCCCAGGCCATGTTCATTACGTTGGCAGTGCCGTCATCATTGTATGTGGCGATAAGAGCCACGGGCATGGGGAACATATAAGGTCCGACTCCAATGTCCTTCATAGATTCACTTCCGGAACCCACCTGGATTCCGTCACTGTATGGGCGGGAGCGTATTTCAGATTGTTGACCGACTGCTCAACTGTCCCCAGTACGGGGAGATGTGTCTTTTATTGGCGTAATCAGATGTGTCCCCATAAAGAAGACGAACATCACCTTTGTCGTCGTGGTCGTAGTAGTGTTCGCAGCCGTGCTCGTCTTCATGTACGCCGTCTTTGACGACGACTCCTACAAGAGTCGCTTTGACTTCACGCTAGTCCTGATTATAGACGAGATGATGGAGTAGTCCTCCCCGGACGACGCCAGGAACCTGATCGACATGATGGCGTACGCGGTCCAGACCACTGTCTCTGCCGACGATATGACAACTGCCGTAATGGCGCTGTACGAGACATGATAGACACAGTCCATCATGTTATTCCATAAAAATCGACCAGTGCGGATAATAATTTGAGAGCTTTTTGAAGAAT
>CAZXOR010000008.1:0-11248 GCA_964642395.1 uncultured Methanomassiliicoccales archaeon
ATACAAACAAGAGGCTATCTCTTATGACTTCCCGCTCCGAGGGCGATGATATTTCGACTCCATGACGAAAGCATACTTCGTCGCACGGGTCGACATCTGCCAGAAGATGATCGGGCAGTCAGCGACTCGCGCATGTGCGTGTACGTTACTGAATACAAATGACAAACTCAAGATGTAGAGGAGCGCCATATTGGACAAGTCTATCTTGTCCAGAGCCTGGTTTACCCTTTACACAATGATGTTCCAAGCCACGCACGGCCTGATCCCACACAACTCAGTGGTCATTCACGGAGTCGCTGAACAGCGTGAAGAACTCCCTCTCCAACATCTTTATAACGATACGCGTGACCTAACCCATGGGACGGGTATCTGTGGATACCCGTCACGAGTCTCGCACATGAGCTTCGGGATGCGGTCCTATGACGGTGATCCTTATTTAGCACCTGGTATGCAAATAATTTCCTCTCGTACTGTTGCACCCTGAAGAGTGCCCCGCACGCGGGGCACTCATACATCTGACGTTCAACATCCACGATCAGATACAACTTTCCTGTGACTAGACTGTCATGATGGCCCTTCGAAGCGTAGTCACCCATCCTCAAACCCGTATAGAATAATTGACTCTCGATTTTGGTGAAGATGTTGACAAATCCATTCGAATTCCCGTCGAAGTACGTTTAAGTCTTTGCGCTACAGTTATCTACATGTACGATTGTACGAGATGCAGTACACATCCTGAAAATTCACATCTTTGGTGATGGTACGCTTTCTCAAAACTTTGTCACTCCTAGCATTGGGACGAACGCCTTGTATATCGCAGGATTCACATGCCATAAATCATCCAATTCAATTCCTAGTTATTCAAATTTCAAACCCGAATTATATAAAGGGGTCCTGACCGTCAGCCCAAGACGTGCTATTAAATGGTCGCATCATCCATGCCATCCATGGAGAGCGAGTATACCATCAACGAGGCGATCCAGATCATCACGGCCGCCATCGATAGGAAGAGGAGGGAGATCAGGGACCTCGAGAAGAAAAGGCACCTCAAGAAGGAGGACAGGATCAAGGATGTTAAGGAGTTCATCGACTACACTAAGGCTGACATGACCACCCACATCACCATTCTCGCCAACATGAAGGACGACGACTTTCTCCTGGAGAGCTTGAACCCTGACTTCAAGAACATTATCGAGTGCCCCATGAAGTACGACCAGTATATCGACGGCCTCTCCTCCGACGACCTGGAGAACGAATTCGAAGCGAACGAAGTCCGTGCCAAGTACTGCGACGAAGTCGTAGAGGTGATGTGCTGCGGCATCGGGGAGACGGCCCTGAAGTCCAAGAAGATGATGAATTTTCTCTTGAATGACCTGTACGCGGTGGAAGTTTTCGGCGAGCTTATTTTCTACGACGACCACTTATACGAGATATTTAGGGCTCTGACCGACTCCGACGGGAAGAACAAGGACGGCAAGGGCAAGAAAAAAAAGAAGAAAAGGGACTGAAATGCCAGGCAGCAAATACGAGCGCGAGCTCAGGTTCATCGACACCGAGACCAGGAGGCTTGAGAGGTGCCTGCAGGAGCTCCACGAAACGATGCCCTTGAACCCCATGGAGGCCGCCAGGAAAGCAGACGAGGTGTTCGGTATTGAAGTCGAGATCGGAGAGTTGCTCAGGAGGAAGAGGGAGATCGAGGACTCTTTCATCGCCATCGGTATGGATGTGCCGGACGCAGGCAGGAACCTCAACGCCAACGTGTACATGGAGAGACCCGCCTTCGAGACGCCTCCGCGGCAGACCCAGGCGTCGGAAGTCCGTCCAGAGAGGTCTGTGGAGACTCTGACGGTGGAGATCGAATCGGTCACTGACAAGCTCATGGGCATCGAGATCAAGATGATCAGGGCCGACATGAACGGCGACGAGGACGAGAAGCAGAAGCTCTCTATGATGGCTTCTTCGCTAAGGTCCCGCAGGGACACCCTCGTTGAGAGAGTGAAGAAGATGAGGGTTGAGGCCGAGAGAGTCCCGGAGCCTGAGCCCGCGAACTGCTCCGAGCTCTAGGGCAGGATCGAGACCCTGGAGACTGACGCTAGGGCACTCAGGAGCCAAATCTCCAGTGTCAGGACCGACGTCAGTGAGATGAAGGAGACGCTGAGGCAGATCAAAAAGGTCCTCGGCATTCAACGATTGAGATCCACCACCTCTCCGGGGAAACCTCCCGGAGGATCCGCCTATCAGTTCCCCGTCGCGGCCGGACTAGAACTCCCTGTCGCACACCAACACCAGCCTCCTCTTCGTTCGGGACACAGCCGTATTTATAACCTTCAAACCGATAACCGTCCCAGAGCTCATAAACTTCAGCGGGACGTCCCTTGATGCCATCCCGTTGTCCGCCATGCTCAGTACCACGGTATCACACTCCCTCCCCTGGGAGTCGTGGACCATTATGCATCTGTCGCAGTACCTGCGGCCCATCGTCCTGCAGATCAGTGTGAGCTAGATCGTGTAGGAGGTGAGCACGGCGACGCTCGATGGTTCGGAGTTCGTCCTCCCCCAGAACTCGGCCACGGTATTGGCCTCATCTTTGTTATTTCGCCCGTCCCTATGTCCGTATACGACGTCTATGTAGAGGATCTCCAGGTCCCCGCCATCCTCCGACCCGGTCATCCCGTTCCTGTAGACGAAGACGTTCAAGATCCTTGCGAGGTTTCAGTCGAAGCGGTGCAATTCCATCAAGTCAACACGACGCATTCCCCTGAATTCCGTATCCGTGTCGTCTGCAAACGCCTTGGACAGGTGTCACGTGCCCTCACGCAGCAATACCTCGCAGTGGAGAAACGACATGTTCTACAGGAACGTGTACTTGAACCTACCTCTCCTCTCCACTGCGGAGCAGAGCAGTTCTCCACCCAGCTGGGAGACGGGGTTCTGTTGCATGTGGTCCCCCAGGAATATGACTGGGACACCGTTGGTGAACAGCACGACCGCTTATATGAGCCCGCAATAGTCGGTCTCGTTCAGGAAGATCCTGTCCATGTCCAACTCCGGGCAGCCGTCGTTTTCTCCCCCCCCCCCCCCCTCCTGGACCTGAACTTGGAGATGAACTGGTGCGGGGTAAACGCGATGAGATTGGCGGAGAATATCCTACCGGCGACAGTGCACAACCTCAGTGACTCCAACTCCCTGGACGTGACAATCAGCTTCGCTATCAAATCCGGATTCAACCAGTCAGCGTACTCCTCGAAGTTCACAGCGGGGTGCTGGCGTCCATAGATCAATCGGATGATCCCCTCCATCGCTTCCCTCAGGTCGGTGTCGTCCAACGATGCAACGGCGTCTCTTATCTACGGACAGGACTTCAGTAGCGGCATCAGGTCATCCAGGAGAACTCCGATTTCAAGATAATCAACCATCATCACCCTGCCTGGGGATCCTTGAAGAGGCGCCTAGAGGCGTGTAGGATATTCAGGATCTCCTGCTCCAGGTAGTCACAGGTTCTCTTATACATCATCTCCTCCAGGCAGTCCAGGGATCTTAGGTACTCAGCAGCCCTTCTTTAGGCATGGTGCTCCTCGCACATTTCGGGATACTCCGTGAAGAAGCCTTTCATGGGTACCCCAGCCTGACCACCGATCCCTTAGAGGGTCGTCGTCCGAAAGAACAAAGAATACCCCCTGAGGACCTGCTCCACGGAATTGTTCGTCGGTGCGAACACCGCCACCATCTGCCCGTGTCCACGCTGGCCCGTATACATGTGGCCAGGACGAACTACGTCTTCCCCGTCCCTGGGATACCCCAGACGTAGGACATCCTGCTGCTCAGAACAATGTTAACAGCTCTCCTCTGCTGGTCTGAGGGCTTTGAGCCCTCCAGGGACCTGGGCGCGATCGGGACAGGGTCAGATTCAGGGAGAGTCAGGAACCGTTCGTAACGGCGGTAGAAGTTGCTCATGGTGGCGACCATGAACCTCATGTCAGCCATCGCCAGGACCTCCGTTCCCCCATCCGCTATGGCGTCCAGGGCCTCCCGCCCAGGGCGCACCACCACGGTCCTGGAGATCTCGTCGTAGTGGTAGAAACCTGTCTCGGACTCCTGCAGGACGTGGCCATTGACCATGAGCATCAGCCTTCCGGGCTAGAGGACCGGGCAATCGAGGTGCAGGATGGCGTATCCTTTGCTCATATCGCGTCCCGAGACTCTAGTGACCGATACCCCCAAGGGAGGGTTGGTGGCGAACTGCATGTCAGAGATGTACTGGTAGAGTTCGGAAGCCGACTCCTTCAGTGTCACGTTCGCGCTAGCCGCGTCCATGGGGCGGACTCGCCGACGGAGCGGATATAAGGCAAAGGTGTAAGTGCCGCACACTAAACCTTAGATCAGGAGTAGAAGCTGTCGTAGTTCTTCTCATCATCGGGGTCCTCAAACTTGGGGACCCCATCAGAGAACTGGTCCCAGTCGATAGGCTCCCTTGACAGCAGAATAAATGAGTTGTTCCTCCCGTCGAACTTAATAGCATCGTTGGATACCTTAATCTCTACGTCAAACAGGATATTCAGGTCCATGTCCCTATAATCGCCGTCAGGATCCTCGATGGAGCGGTCCCTGCGGATGCTGTTGAACTTGACCCTGCGAGTTCCCAGGACTCCCCTTACCCTCTTGGTCACCCGGTCCAGAAAGTAGCCGTTGCCTAGATTGAGAGACCAGAAGTCCAGGTCCTCGCCCTCGTCGGGGTCTACATTCACCTTCTCCCATCCTGTGTAGTCCTCCTTGCGCGTGCCCGCGTAGATCCTGTACTGGGTCTCTTTCGAAATCATATCAACGCAAGTACATCCGAGCTGGCATATATTAGGAGTGCGACCAATCGGTCGGAAGAGGGACAGAATCTTATCTACAGGAGCCAAACGGGAACGCATAAGATTCACTTTTATATTCAATGACGGCATTCCGGGAGTCGTCTTGTGACTAGGCTGAACAGCAGTGAAAAGGCCCTCGTGAACGTCAGGGTTGTGAACGAAGCCCGCAAGGAAGCCGGGAGGCGGGAGTCTGAGGGGTGCGACTACACAGAGCTATGTTGGGTCTTTGGCGAGAATAGGGCTGGATGTACGATCGGAGCCACCGGCGGGATGGTCGCCGTGGGACACGTGATGCATCTCCCGGAGATGGAGGGTAACTACCGCAGCGTGTTCGGCCCCAACTGACAGGTCTCAGTAACCCGTTATATAGGCAACCTGCGATAAACCTGGCATGTTCGCAGATGCCTGCCAGAAGGTCTCCGAATTCACGAAACCCGTCATAACCTCTACCTGTCTCCAGGATGGGTCAGTTACGACAGGGAGCGGCACCTTCATCGTCCTCAACCGCGAGGGATGGATCGTCACAGCGGGCCACATCTACGACACCTTCATGAAGTTCCAGACCGACCAGAACAAGATAAGAGAGATCCGGGAGCTCAACGAGTCCCGCACCTCCCGCCCCGGATCACTGGGCGTAGAGGTCAAGATGGACCCCAACTACATCACCAATCATTCGTTCTGGTGGGGATGGGACCAGGTGCGCATCACGAATGTGTTTGTCAATAGGCACATCGACATCGCAGTCGGAAGGCTCGAAAACTTCGACCCCTCCTGGGTGAGGGAGTACCCCGTCCTCAAAGACCCGGCGAACCTCAGAACCGGGACGAGCGTCTGCCGCATGGGTTACTCCTTCATGGACATCAAGTCCACCTTCGACCAGGCCGCCAATGCGTTTAGGATTCCTAAGATCCCCGAGAGGGATCTGATCTTCCCCAACGAGGGCATCCATACCCGCACGCTCAGGCTCGGGAAGACCCAGGACGGGAAGTACGACCGCGTCTACGTGGAGACGTCCACACCGGGTCTCAAGGGGCAGTCCGGCGGGCCCATCTTCGACAGACAGGGTCACATCTACGCTATGCAGGTCAGGACGGCTCACATGCCGTTGGGGTTTCACCCCACCGCCGAGTACGACGGCAGGACGATCATCGAGAACCAATTCCTCAACGTGGGCCAGGGCGTGCACATTTCCACTATAAGGCAGATCCTGGATGAACGCAGGATCAGATACGAGGCCGAGGGCAACGAATACGAATACAAGATCGTCGGCTAACCGGGCGCAGCACCACCTCTGGGGGCTTCGGTGTTTTCGGTCACCCCCGCCCAACGCTTATCTACGACGCCTCGATTGCCCCCAGTATGCAAGGCTTGTTTTGTCCCGGATGCAAGAGTTTGCTGGCCCCCAACTCCAATCGCTGCCTGAGATGCGGCATGACCTCCTTGGGTCTGTTGACCAGTAGCCAGTCTAGCCTTTCCGACATCGGGAGGAAGGACGAGCCTACGCCCAGGACCGTAGAGTCCGAGATCAAGGACGCCCCATACATGCCCTACGAGCCCAGGGGCTGCCAGCTGGAGATCATCACCGATGTGACATCATTCCTGAACGAGGGGCGCCACGTGGTTATAGAGTCTGGCACCGGCACCGGGAAGACGGTCACGTCTCTGGCAGCATCACTGGCGCACTCCAAGGCCGTCGGGAAGAGAATAGTCTACCTGGTCCGCACCATCACCTAGACTGACGCAGTGATGAAAGAGCTCAGGGCCATTTACAGAATCAAGAGCGTCTCTGGTATCGCCCTCACCGGGAGGAACAAGTCCTGCCCCCTGTTTAGGAGTGCACCGGGTTTTGAGCAGATCCCCTCCAACGTGCTGTCCATGATGTGCGAAGACCGCAGAACTAGAAGCACCAAGGGGCAGGTGGGCGGATGCAGGTTCTATGATCGCCTAAAAGCCGAGATCGACGGCATCGAGAGATACTGCAAGGAAAGCGTTCCATCCTCAGACGAGTTGGACCGCTACTGTGAGAAGCTGGGCATTTGCCCGTACGAGGCGAAGAAGTTGCTGCTGAAAAAGGTCGACGTGGTCGCCGCCCCGTATGTGCAGATACTGAACCCAGACATCCGCGAGAGCCTGATGGCCAACATGGACCTGGCCGGCTATCCGAAGGGGTTAATGATCATCGTCGACGAGGCCCACAACTTCCTGGATTCCGCCCGCAGCGAAGAAACGTTCGTCATCGACGGAGAGCTGGTAGATAACGCCGTAGACGAGTGCTCCGCGTTCAGGGACCCCGTCGTATGGAAAGAGGTGTGCATGGACCAGTTCCTAAACTTCTTCAAAACTTGCATCCGTGCCGCGGCCACCGAGAAGCTGGGACTGTCTGAGAGCGAATATGTTTTCGAGGATGATTACATCGAGGACAAGATGATGAAACAGTTCGGCATGTCCAGAACCGACCTGGAGGCGGCGGTGGAAACCCTTCTGGATCTGGGCGAGGCCAGAACCGAGAGGTTGATCGAGAGCGGGGAAAACCGGACCTCCCACGTGGAGGAGCTGGCCCTGCTGATGAGGGCGTGGTTCTCCTCTGGGTCCGAAAGGTTCGTTAGGGCAATCAAGACTGGGAAGGACGGGGAGTACCTCAGTGCCACCTGTATCGACCCTGAGGAGATCTCCGGATTTCTCAACTCAGTGCCATGCACTCTGCACATGTCCGGGACATTAAGGCCACTGGACCAATACGCTAGGGTTCTCGGGTTGGGCGGGAACCCTAAGTTCCGTACCTACCCATCACCGTTTCCGCCAGAGAACAAAAGGGTTCTTTATGTTAGGGACCTCACTACCAGGCAGGCGGACATGAAAGCAGACCCAAGCATGCAAAACCGCCTGGAGAGGATGATTGCCGCCATCTGCGACGCAGCCGATGTGAACACTATGGTGATGTTTACGTCGTACAGGTTCATGAACATGATGCGCCCGTACCTAGAACGTAATATCCGCCGCCCGCAATACTGGGAGAGGAACGGGGATCAACACACCACTGCCGATAGCCTTGCCATGTTCAAGGCCGGGCGGGACGGGGTTTTCTTCTCTGTAATAGGCGGGTCTGTAGCCGAGGGAATCGACTACCCCGGGGATGAGCTGTGCATGACCATTCTGGTTGGCGTCCCCTACCCTCCGCCGTCAAACGAACTTAAGGTGATGAGTGACCTATACGACAAAAGGTATGGCAGAGGCAAGGGGTGGCTGTACACCAGCCAGGTCCCGGCTATCAGAAAGATCAACCAGGCCACCGGCAGACTGATTAGAACTGAGACCGACCGGGGCATTGCGGTTATACTGGACCACAGGGTGTCGAAGTTTGCCAAGGACGTGGGTGCAGTCCCCACCGACGACCCCGTGGGGGAGGTCGTCAGGTTCTTCGTCGGAAAGGACCATATATGTCATTCAGGGTTGAAAAGGCGAGTTCAGAAACTTAGACCAAACCAGGCAAACCAGAATTGTTGTAGGAAGGCAGTGCTTGGCTGAGGAATGCTTCGCATCCTAAAACCAAGCGCCTGTTTGACAATTGAAACAGCCATTACCTCAATCGAAAGAAATTTCAAACCCGCAATTGCAGAAATAGATCATGGTGATGAAGTGGTCGATGTTTCTGAACCCCCTGATCATCCTACGGGTGGTCTGTATGTTGTTGACGGCTTCGGCGAAGCCATTGTTGATGTTCTTGTCATACCATACGAGGATCCCCTTCCGGTGTGAATACATACTTTCAGACGCGGTCTTCATAGCCTGAGTACCTAACGCCTGGGCGTCGTGGTACTAGAGGATCTCCGATGTCGACTTCTTGTCGTACTGCCTATAGATGTTCGAGAACACGTTCTTGAAGTGGTGGTTCTCAGCCAGCACGTAGTAGTCTTAGATGGAGCGTTCAATGCCCTCAGCTGCTCCCTGGAAAGCTTCAACACGTCATCCTCATTATATACCTGGCTTTGATAGCCTGGCGGGTTGTGTCGTCCACGGCTTTGACGATGAACTCCACGGCATGGGACTCGTCGTAGATGATCCTGGCGTTGGGGAAGTTACGGCGTACCCCCGAGGGGTGCGACACTCCGAAATTGCAACTATGAACCCAGTGTTATCCCTTTTCCCATTGTGCGCCTTCGGCCACACGGCGAGACAGACCACTGTCTCCGAGCTCTTCCCCTCACAGATGAATATGATTAGCCTGTCCTGGTCGCAGACCATGGTGACGTAGTTGTGGCTCTTCTTGGACGAGGTCTCGTCGATATAGAGGAGCTTCATACTGGATAGGTCCATCATATACAGGGTCTGATTTACCCTGTATATGACGATGTATCAAGCTACGCACGGTCTGATTCTGCACAATTCAGCGATCCTGTTCACAGAGTCACTGAGCAGTGTGAAGAACTCCCTCTCCAGCATCTTCGTGTACGATACGCGTGGCCTGGTTCATTGGATGGGTATCTGTGGATACCGTCATAGCTCTCGTACCGAGCTTCGAGATGCGGATCTCTATAACGGTGACCCTTATTTAGCACCTAGTGCGCGAGTAATTTCCTCTCATACTGGTGCACCTTGCAGAGTGCCCCGCACGCGGGGCACTCGTACATTCGGTGTTCAACATCCACGATCAGATACAGTTATGACCGAACGGTCATGATGGTTCCCCGAGACGTAGTTGCCCATTCTCAAGCCTATGTAGAACCACAGACTCTCGATCCAGGTAAGGATGTTGACGAGCCCATTCGAATTCCCGCCGAAGTACGTCTGAATTTCTGCGATAGTGTTATCTGTCCTGGTACGATTGTACGACATGTGGCACACCTCCTGAAAGTTCACATCTTGATGATGCTGCGCTTTGTCACTCCTAGGACATTGAGACAAACGTCTGGTATGTCGCAGGATTCACATGCCATAAATCAATCCAACTCAATTCCTGGTCATTCAAGTTTCAACCTTGAATCATATAGAAGGTCTCCCAAAACACCTCGTTTTCGACGGAGGGACCGGATCACTCAACGGCGATCTCGTCGTCCCTGTCGTCGACGTATTCCAGGATGTCGTTGGGCTGGCAGTCCAGCGCCCTACATATCCCATTGAGGGTCGAGAACCTGATGGCGTGTATCTTGCCGATCTTGATGTTGGATAGATTGACGTTGGAGATACCCACGTGGTGCGCCAGCTCGTTAAGGGACATCTTCCGGTCGGTCATGACTCTGTCGAGCCTTAGTATTATCGCCATATGCACCCTCCGTCAGAGCGTTTTGTTGGACTCCTTTTGAAGCTAGCATCCATACATGAACACCAGTGAGAGACAGTAGAATATCCCGGCCATAAGCACGCAGGACAAGATGATGGATATGACCTCTAGGGCGATAATGTCCCAAAGGGCCAGGTACAGCAGGGGGGACACGAGCGCCGGGAAGAAGAGATAGGCCACACCTATCACCTCCAGGCGCCTCACGTTCTTGATCGTAAACGGGGAGTACTCGCGGTAAATCGACCTGGCGATGTTCATAAGTATGACGCAGACCACTAGGAAGAACAGCAGCACCACCATCAAAAGGGCGAGGAGGACCAGCGGAGATTCTGGAGCCTCCTCGCCGATGAATCTAGGATCCAGGAACTCCCACACCAGGGCGACCCCGATCAGAATCAGGACTGCCATCATGATCACCGATACCAGGAGCAGAATGTAAAACAACACCCTACACAGTATCTTCAACTTTCTGAAGTCCTTGTACGTGGAAACCACCCTTTTGACTACGAAAGGAACGTTGCTATTTATTGCTGTCTGTCTAGTATTTATTGTTAATTATTAAATAATTAATGAACAATATTATTCGAGGCTGTGCATGGAGATTCGTACACATGGTTGACGGAGGCATATCGATGAATTTTGGTTCAAATGTGGAAGGGGCAGAATGGCCCCTCAAGGTGTATGTCCTGCCCTTTCTCCAGTGCGTCAAATGAAATCGAAGATGTAGCAAAAGTTTCTCATGGTAACATATTAAGATACCGAGTAAATCGGTGTAGCAAACGCTTCTCATATGGATTCCGATCGATTTAATCGTTTCTGGACCTGTTTCCAACCCTGCGACCCTCTCTTGAAAGTCATGAGTACATATTTTCTGTCTTTTTAGACTATGGAAAAGATGAGTTTAGATAGTACGTTGTAGATATACAACGTACTATATTTTGGAAAAATTTCCATAAGGGTGTCGAAGGAAATTAGAAGGATCGAAAAACCGAGGAACATGGTGGTCGTAGAGAACAAGATGGACAGTCCGAAGAAGTATTCGGTTTGTAAGAGGAAGGGCATGAAGTATGTCAGCGACTCCAATCCGCAGTCAATAAACAGGGCTGTCATCGGG
>CAZXOR010000009.1:0-11154 GCA_964642395.1 uncultured Methanomassiliicoccales archaeon
TCTGATTTCCTTCGGCACCCTTATGGAAATTCTTCCAAAATATAGTACATTATATGTCTACAATGTACTATCTAAACCCATTTTTCCCTAGTTCGAAACGACGGAAAATGTGCACCTGCGACCCTCGAGAGAGGGTCGCAGGACTGGAAACAGATCCGGAAAACAGTTGAATTGATCTGGATCCGTCCAAAAGAGGCATTTGCCATATCAATTTGCTCGGTGTCTTAGTACGTTACCGTAAAAAACTTCTGATACACTGTCCGTGCCAACATGGTGAAGATCCCCCTGATGATGACTACGGATGCTATCCCTGTTGTGGTCATGCTCAACGACAATGTGGAGTCGTTGGAGGTCAGGACTAAGATCCTGGATGACGCGTTCATCAGGATAACAGGATAGGAGATGGAATGAGCGGGGCGCTGGCATTAGCAAGAGGAACATCCTCTGCTACTTCAAGGATGGGGCTTCGTAGTGTTCTCGCTTATGGCGGTCATCGTCGTAGTGATACTGTACCTACTATTCTTCCGCAACATGCTCATTGAACCCTACCCGAACATTAACAGCATGTTACAGCCGATCGAAGCCTAAATCCTCGGCATCGTCCCAGTGATCATATCCGCCGGGTCCTTTCAGACCATGGTCGAGGACAAGGCCGATGGCAGGATAAGGGACATTCTCGTCATCCCTATGAGGGCACACAAGATTGCCGCCGGCTATATCCTGAGCACCTTCTTGATTGGAGCGATAATGAGTGCTTTTACGCTTGTCGTCTGCGTTGCATACCTCGCAACCACTGGATACCTCCTGTCCGCTTCAGATATAAGATGTACGCTGTCCTCCTGGTCCCGTTGTCGCTATCGGGGTCCATCATGATGTATGTGATAACCTCATTCCTCAAAAACAGCGACGCATTCTCCGGGTCTTATAGTCGTCAGCGTGCCGATCAGCTTCCTCGCCTGGATCTACATGCTATGGACATCATGCCCGGGAGGATGCAGGTCGTGGGAACGCCGGTCCCCGTTAACCACATGGCGGTCCTATTCGCGACTTGTTAGCCGGGATACACTTAGCGAGGTCTTCACTGGCACCTGCATGCTTTACGCCCTCAGGGTCGCTGCGCTGTTCTTCGTCATCGCCAATCAGGATCAGGAGGAGATGATCCCGAACCACGAGTACTAGGTATTTCTAGATAGTCATCGTTCGCCGTGGCATGAAGAAGTATGATCTCGTCTGCTTCGACATGGACGGCACTCTGACCAGGCTTAGAAGCTCCTGGTGCTGGGTCCATCAGCACTACGGGGTGGACAACGAGCTCGCCTACCAGGCCTTTGTCAATGGCGAAATCGATGAGCCGGAGTTCATGAGGCACGACATCGCGCTATGGATGGGGAAAGACCCTGAGGTGACTCTAAGGGACATCGCCGTGACCTTCAGGGACATGCCCCTAATCGACGGGATCCAGGAGACGATTGCTTGCCTTAGGGACTGCGGGATTAGGTCTGTCATAGTCAGCGGGGGCATAGACCTCGCCGCTGAGATGCTGAAGGCGGAGTTTGGGTTCGACGACTTCGTGGCGGACGAGCTCTGCGGCTACGAGGATGGGCACCTCACCGGAGAGGGCAAGATGAACGTGGACCTGAGGAACAAGGGCGTCAACGTCAGAAAGTTCATTGAGAAGTACAACACCACCTCTGAGAGGACAGTGTCCATCGGCAATTCATTCACCGACGTCAGCATGTTCAGGCAATCAGGCCTGTCCATCGCCTTCAATCCTACCGACAAGTACACCTCCGAGGCCGCAGACGTCACGGTAGTGTCGGAGAACATCGCTGATGTCCTAGACTACATCCTCATGGATGCTGAACCCGGGGCGTCTGGGGACAAGCCGGCCAACGGAATGAGATCGCACATGAAGGATTGATGACCTCATCCTCGATCGTCCAGAACCAGCTCGGGAACCAAAGGCGGAACCGGACATCTGCCCATAAACTCGTCCATGCCTATCAGGAGCACGCCGTTGGTCTCGGCGAAGTCCCTGAAATCGTCATCGAATCCTGATAAGGAGAACATAGCGTACTTCACTACGTAGTCCCCGTCAAGCCCCTCGACCCTGCGTTCCAACCGATTGTATTCAGTGAAACCGACAGGCTTCCTGCTGAATTTGCATTCCCCGAACAGATCGAAGCGTCCCTCCAGAGTCTTCCCCGGTTCGTCCGAATACTCATCCGGAGTCATGAAGCTGCCCCAACATCTGCCCAGCTTCGTACAGGGATAGTTGCTTGCTACATAATCCGCACAGAGGTCCTCGAACCTCTTCCCGAGGAATGTGTCTACGCGTTCGCGGATCCGGTCGTAGACAAGATCGGGATCATCGTTCAGTATGATCATGCGGCAACGGTTCACCACATCGTAATGGAATCTCATGATCCCCTCTCTGATGTAGTACACGGGATACTTCGGAGACCTACACGTCGGGGTCAGATGCGAGACCATCCTCATGCCCCCCCCCATACTGTCGATAAGACGTTTGCAAGAATCCCTCTGTATGTTCGTGTATTCCGCTATGTCCTTGACTGATGTGCGCCCCGACGATATGGCATCTAGGATTGCCATACAGGACCCGCTGCCCTTCATCTCCTGGACCATGTTCCTGGCCTCCTCCCGGAGGAACGTATTCCCCTTCAGGTAGCTGTTGATGATGGCCTCGCGGAACGTCCCCTTGTCTATCCCTTCATGATAGTACGGGCTTCCCCCGAACGTCAGGTACATCCTTACATTGTCGGCATCCGACATCGAGGGATAAACTGACAGCATTCCTCGAACGTGAGCGGCTGGAGCATCAGGCGGAGACGGAACCTATTGTAAAGGGGCCTCACGGGATCGCTGGTCTCCTTATCCATGGATGACACCGAAGAACCGCAGACGATCAACATCGTCTCCTCGCCGTCCATCCTCAGGTCTATGAAGATTTGCAGATATCTGGCCACATGTGGTGCCGCATCCAGAAGGAACGGAAGCTCGTCCATGACCACCACGGTCTTGGAATCATAGCAGCAGTCAGTGAGATCCCCGAGGAACTCCGGGAAGTTCTCGTACCTGACCTTGTACCCATGGATCCTCGACATCTCATCCTGGATGGCATCCAGGTTCTGTCTTTCCGAGTCAGGCGCCATTATCAGAAACACGTGCCTCTTGCTTCTACAGAACTCCTTCAGCAGAGCCGTCTTACCGAGGGGACGGCGCCCGTACACCACAGCAGTGCGTTTGCCCTTGAACTCTTACATCGTCTCAAGTTCCTTCAACTCCCCTTTCCTGCCGATGAACCGACTCAACTTTGGACCATCGGACATTAGATAATTAATGTGTATAATTTTTTACGCAAAATTTGCGTATTATTTCAAGTACGCAGAACCTGCATACGGACATCAGAACAGACACGTAACATGGCGTCGGCACTTGGGTGGCTCGGCTTGAGTGCCAGTGCAGGAAGCTGTGTATCGTTTACGAAGATCACTTGTCGTAGTCATCGTCATCATCGATAATGTAGTTCAACTCGTTGAACTCATCATCATCGTCGAATTTTAGCACCTTATAGCGCTTCTTTTTGATCTTGCCATAGATTCTAGTGATGTGTCTAGCTTCCGCCGACCCGCGCCTAACCAGGCTGTGCTTAGTCTTGATGACGTGGATGAGACAGTTGAAGTCCTTGAACTCCAGCTGGGTACCGACCACGAACTCGTCGTCGGGCTCCGCCTCCACCCTCAGGGAGTAGGTCCTGTCGTCGTCGTTGACAGAGACCTTCACGCTGAGGATGTCGAACCTCTTCACCCATAGCTTCCTGATGTCGGTAGCCAGGGCTTTCTTGACATTTTTGCCATCGTCTACGTCGATGTGGGTAACGCAGACCCTCCTGCCGTCGTCCAGCTCAAATTCGTCATCGATGGCGATAATGTCGTTGCTCTCAATGGTGGTTCTAGTGGTCTCGGAGACCTCGCCGTCGCTGTAAACCACGGAGACCTCAATGAGCTCTGGGACCCTGATGGTCTCGCTGGTAACGCGGCCGCAGGAATTGCACCTGAACGTGCCATCGATGGTTGCCCTGCCCATCCTCCCCCTGAGGATCTGGTGCTCGGTCTCCTCGTCGCAGTCGGGACACTCGTAAAAGATATTGTCGAGCATCTCTCTCTGGATCATGATTAACACCTCAATCAGCCATGAACGGGAAGCCGTGCCCCGGTATGACCACATCCGCGTACTTTTTAATCTTCTTTATACTTTCCAGTGCGGCCTCCGGGTCGGTGTTCAGTGTCGGAGCCTTCATCTCCCTGAAGTTCCTCTCCAGCGGGACTGCGTCCCCTGCGATGACATAGCGCCTGTCAGCTTCCACGAAGACGCTGCACTGCTCGGGGCAGTGGCCGGGGGTGTGGACCACCCTGATCACGGAGCAGACCTCAAACTCGTCCCTGTCGATGATCGTGGCCCCCGAGACCTCGATCCCCGCTCCCGAGTGGAGGTAAACCCTGGCCTCCCTGTACATGTCGAGGTTCTCGGTGTGGTCCCTGTGGGAATGTGTGAGGATGACCGTGTCCACATCCTTAGGGAAAACTCCGATCTGTCTTAACGACGTTTTCACGGCTGGCCTCATGTACCTCGTGCTGGGGTCAACCACGATTAGGTGGCCGGGGGCACGGATTAGGACGGACGTAGAGTTCGCCTCCAGGATATTGCCCTCGGCGTCTCTCTTCAGGTTGCCGACCGCGAGGATATCGAGCTGTATCATGCCGGGGTCATTCCTGCGGACGGTTAAGAGAATTATGAAAAAGGATTCACTCCACCGAGACGTCCCCGATCTTGTAGGTGGGGGACCTGCGATAATGGTGTTCGGCGGGAAGTTGTGGGTCACCACCAAGTTTACCCTGACGATGGAGTCGTTGTTAATGGTAACGTCGGGGAGCACGGTGGACGTAATGCCGATTCACATGTTCCTGCAATGGTGATGGGCGCCCCGTAGGTGTATTTGCGCTGGGAAGGCTCCGCGGAATGGTTGATGGTAACGAGGTTCACCTTCGGCGCTATGAAGATGTTGTCGCCGATGGTGATGCCATAGCGGTCTATAGAGGTGCAGTACTGCTGGATGAGCACGTTCTTTTCGACTTTCAGGTTCTTCCCGAAGTCCATGTAGAACGGTGGGAACAGGGTGAGGGGTGGATCGGGCCCGGTTACGTCGCGAAGACCTCGCGGACTTCGTCGGCAGTCAGGACGGGGTGTTCATCACTGCAGCTTGATCATCGTATCGGGATGATGTCGTAGATGAGATGGAAGTCCGAGTCGGACACGGGGACCCTCTCGCCCGATCTCTCGCACTCGAATATGTTATTCTGTCATGATATCGCTTGAATATCGCAACCTTCTACTAAGAGTTTAATTTAGGTCCATCGGCTGCCTACCTAAAGTGCGAATAACTCGCATGACGGTGAAGGATCCATGGCGGCCAGGAGCAGGGATTTGGACAGAATGCTCGGGGACCTGAAGGCCGCCATACGCTAGATGCTTTTGTTTCTGGTGGTGTCGTATCTTGTGGTGTGGATCAATCTATTCGCAGACACCACGTGGTGCTCCGGGCTCGGGGACATGGCCACCACCGTCTGCCTGTGGTGGTACTACCACTGCGGGAGGCTGTACCTGACCATAAAGTCGGCCGACACACGCCCGAACCTAAGGGACATAAAGGAAATCCTCTATGTTGACATCCCCAGGAATACGAAGTCAATTCTCATCAGCATCATGTCCATGGCCCAGAAGATCTTCGTCATCGCTCGTGGTGGCACTTCGGCGGCCATGTTCTACAACATAACATTGAGGTTCGTGTTACTGATCTAGGTGATGTCCCCAGGTGGTGGGCGCCGCCCTCATCCCGGTGTGTTCCGCCTACCTTGGCAGAGGCGACTTCGCCAAAGCCGAGGCTAGCTTCAGGTACTCCATGGCAATTTCCTTGGTCGTGATAATTGCGATAGCTGCGGTTATGTTTATGTTCGCCGATTAGGTGATAATCCCGTTCACGTACTCGCCGACCATGGAGGAGCTCAGAGCTAAGTTCATGCGTGTCCTAGATCTACATCCTAACCATACTATTCGTCGGTATGATCGACATTGGGTCGTCCATACCGCAGTCGCTCCGTCTGGTACAGGTGTCCATAGTGTCCTCGTTCCTCAGAAACGTTTTCATCGTGATGCTGCTATTCTTCGCCAGTAGCGTATCCCTAGACGCCATCTAATAGAACCCACTGACCGCAGAAGTGATAGGCGCAATCTTGATGATGTTCCTGGCGAGGTCGGTCTGAAGTACTATAAGGCGGGCGCGAGAAACCCTCGACGTCTTAAAGGACAACACGATATAACCCAACTCGGATACCGGGTGCATGAAGTACGACCTCGCCATTGACATTGCCGCGGACCCGGAGGTTTACCCTCCGTCAGACGACAGCATCCTCCTGATAGAGTCGCTGGACGTGTACCCTGGTGAGAGGGTGCTGGAAGTGGGGTGCGGATCAGGGGTTGTCTCGATCCACTGCGCCATGAACGGATGCGACGTCATGGCCGTGGACATAAACCCGAGGGCGGTGGAGCTGGCACACATTAATGCTGAGGCCAACGGCCTGTCTTTCCCCGTCCTGGAAAGCGACGTCTATGAGAACGTGGAGGGGGTGTTCGACACGATCGTGTTCAACCTTCCGTACCTCCCCGTGGACGAGGAGGGCCTGCTGGCCAAAGCGTGGTCCGGAGGGCCCGACGGTCTTAGACCCCTTCCGAGGCTTTTGGAGGGTGCGCCCGAGTATCTGGTCCCCAGCGGCAGAGTTGTGGTGGTTGTATCGTCTCTGACCGAGCCTAGAGCGCTAGAGGAGGTCCTGTACGGCTTAAAGGTGGTCACACTCGGGGAGGTCAGACTGTTCTTCGAAAAGCTGTCCGTCCTCTGCATCACCAGGTTCTGACTCCTCCGCATGGAAAATCACGTAGGGCCTGCCGTCCACCGGGGCGACATCGGCCCTCACCCCGTAGACCCTCTTCACGGTCTCAGGCGTCATGACCTCCTCTGGGGTCCCGTCCACATACACCCCGCCCTCCGCGAGCATAATTATGCGGTCCGAGAACCTGGACGCGATGTTGAGGTCGTGGCATATCACCATCACGATTATGCCCCATTCTGCAGTGATGTCCCTCAGCATACGCATCACGTGGATCTGGTGGTATATGTCGAGGCTCGAAGTCGGCTCGTCCAGCAACAAGATCTTCGGCTCCTGTGCCAGGCCACGAGCGATCATCACCTTCTGGTGCTAGCCTGCCGACAGCTCATCGAAGTTCCTCATGGCCAGATCGGTGACCCCCACCATCTCCAGGCACCTGACGGCTATCTCCAGATCCTCGTCCGTAATGGAATACCCCGTGTGGGGATACCTCCCCATCAGGACGGTGTCCATCACCGTCATGGAGAAGGTCTCATTAGACGCCTGGGGGACATAAGCGATATTCTTGGCTATGTCCTTGTATTCTATCGTCTGGACGTCGGTTCCATTCAGAAGGACCCGTCCCTCCGTAGGCGTCAATATCTTGTCTATGCAGTACATAAGTGTGGATTTTCCGACACCGTTCGGACCGAGGACGGACACCAGGCCCGGTTCGGAGATGTCCAGATCTAGGCCCTCCCAAACCCTGAAGCTGCCGTAGCTGACGCCGAGGCCCTCCGCTCTGATCTCCACCACCATCTCACCACACTTCCTTCTTCTGCCTGAGTATTAGGAACAGGAACACCGGCCCTCCTATGACAGCCGTGACAATTCCTATGGGCAAGTTAAAGTTCACCAAATAGTGTGTCACGATGTCCGCGAACAGCATCAGTCCCGCGCCCATGAGGGCGGAGGCGGGCACCAGATACCTGTTGTCAGAGCCGATAAACATGCGGGCGATGTGCGGGGCCACGAGACCCACAAATCCGATGATCCCCGTGAAGCTGACCACTCCCGCTGTGATGAGCGAGATGACTAGCAGCGTCACCACCCTGGTGCGGTTTACGTTCACACCGAGACTCTTGGCATATGAGTCGCCAGAGTTCATGGCATTCAGCGTCTTGGTGAGGTATTGGACCGCCAACGACCCGATGGCTACCAGCATCAACATGGTCCGGATGTCGCCCCATGTGCTGGATGTGATGCTTCCAGTGATCCATGAGAGAACCTGCTGCGACGAGTTGGGGTCGGCTATAAGCATGAAAAACTGCTGCATGGCGTTAAAGATGTACATTAGCGATGTCCCGGCCAGGATCATCATGGTCGGAGACGGTCTCTTGAACCTGGATAGCAGGAGGATCACGCCGGCCGGGATCAGCCCGAAGACAAAGGCGTTGAGGACGGTGCCATAATTCCCGGGGATGAGATAGATCCCCAAGGTGATGGCGATGGTCACCCCGAAGGCTGCACCGGATGATATCCCGGTGGTGTAGGGCTCGGCTAGCGGGTTCTTCAGCATGCTCTGCATGGCTACGCCTGCGACCGCCAGCCCTATACCGGAAATAATCGCCACCAGTATGCGTGGAAGGCGCTGTGTCCAGACCACCGAGTCCGTGACGGTGCTCATCTTCCAGATGTACGGGTCCACGTCCAGATCCCACAGGGCGTTGCGGGTCAAAATGTCCCAGAGGTGGTTGATGAGCACTTTGAACACTTCGACCACCCCCACCGAATAGCTCCCCACTCCGATGTCCGCGACGGCCATCACCGCGAAGATCGCCGCGAACACCATCAGGAAAAACGTTTTTGAGTGGCGATATACCTTGTAGTCCCTCATCACCCCGGTCATTCCATTTTCGGTCATCGCCGAAGAACGGTGGAAACGGGATACCAGGTCGCCGTTCTACCGCACTCCCCTGGACCTGCCCATGGGTCTCGTCGCTTCACCTTCCTTCCAGAATCAACCGCTCATCCGCGGTTCATTATGTTCTTGGGGTCGTCCTCCCCTACGTAGAGGAGGTTCATGTTGTCGAAGCTCCACTCGTAGTGTCTGCCATCCCCGTCCAGCAATGTAGATACGCCGTCCCCATCGATGTCGTAAATTCCGATCCACTGGCAGTACTCGTTCACCTTTTGCTCCAAGTAGTCAAGGGTGAAACTCGCGTCTTCCCCGTACAGATAGTACCCGAGGATCAGCTCGCCTAAAGGTTCCGAGATCCCCGAAAAGAACGAGTATCCGGTGATGATAAAGTCGGCCCCATCCTCTCCTTCGAGGGCGGCACCGATTGTCGCCATCCACTTGTCGTAGGACGCCTTTATGTTGACATAGCTTCCCTGGTCCTCGCTGGGACCCCCGCCGTTGCCGTACTGGTTGTCCTCGATCTGGAACGGTGACCCTACCATGCCCACGAGCACGTCCAGGCCGTAATTTACCACCAGTTCTGAGATGACCTCAATGTCGATTTGATTCCCGTGGCCTCCGGTGGCCTGTCCGCCCATGTACGCGCCGGTGACGTCCTTGATCCCGAGCTTCAAACTGTTGTTATATTCGCCCGTATAGGTTCCGAGAATCTGTATAGGGTCGGTGTAGGTGTACACGCAGGCGACCCCTGGACGCTCATCCTGCGGGACCCTGGCGACGGCTTCCTGGACATATTCCTCGGTGTCTGTGTACCATTCGGTGAACTCCAGCGCGATATTCATCTCGTCATATCCGTCGGAGTCGTCCACGTCCAGGAGGTACGCGAGCGTCAGAAGGCCGGGAAGGGTACCGCCGTACTCCCATGTGGGGATGCGCACGACCTGCACGCCGCTACCTGCCAAGACCTCCTCCATACCGGGTCCAAAGCTGTCGTCACCGCAAACCAAGATCATCCTACCGCCGTTGTCCGCCGACGCCTGGGAGATGAGTTCCAGATTGGGATCGGAGGCCACGCCAACGTTCACCAGCTGAATGTCGTTCCTGTCCTCGATGTTGTTTAGTACGCCCCCGTACTGTGGCAGGTACTTCCCCTGTATGGGACACATGTCAGTACCTACCAACAGGTCTGGATTCAAGAGGAGGACGTTGTCGAGGGGCGGACAGATTAGCGTGATCAAATGCCTGTCGTTCACGGACATGTCGAATGTCACTATTTCGAAATTGGCATTAAGGTAGTGGCAGTACCTGATGTAGTCCCAGTCGCCTGCGATCATCTGCCTGACGTAGTCCACGTCGGTCTCGTCGATGACCCCATCGTAGTTGGCGTCGCAGAAGTACTCGTTACCGTAGTTGAATTCGGTGCCGAGGAGGTTCTCGATGTACTCCGCATCCCTATCGTCCAGATAGTTGTCCAGGTTGGCGTTGCCGAGGACCATGAGATTGGTAGGATAGTGTCCGTAGACTATATTCGGATTCTCGTGCCCGTCATCCCCTCCACTGAATAATGCATAAGCCCCCGCACCGGCGATTACCACGACGATGACGACGGCTATTGCGATAATCTTATTGTTCATGTTGTACTCCCGCATGCCCCAGCGCAAGGGGTTGAGGCAATGATGTGTGAGGGTCTGGAGCATGCTTTGGTAGTTTCAGTAACATGTTTTTTTATTTAATAACACGCTAAGAATATAAATTCAGAATTAACATCGTCAGAAGCTTCCCTTGTCACGATACCAAGCCCTCATTTTAAGGTACCTTCTTCGGACGTCCGCTGGGCATCTTGATCTTCGGCTCCTCGGGCACCCTCTTTGGCTTCCTCCTTTTCTTCGGGGGCGATTCAGGCTTCTGCTTGGACAGACCCAATCTCTTTATTAGCTCTATATCCTTCTTCAACCCGTGAGTCCAGTGTCCGTCATCGGTCGACGCCTCCTCCGGGGCGTCGACCTTCCTCCAGACCTCAAACAAGTCCTCCATAGCGTTCCCGTAAGCCATACTGTTCAGCACTCTGGTGTCGGCGAACAGGTTGAGGATCCTTCTAGAGACCATGGTTGCGATGGTGTTGATGACTCGTTTCCGATCACGCTGAAATCCCCCTGGACCCTAGTGTTATACAATTCCAGGCTGTTGTTGAACTGGTCGAAGACCATCTCGATCTTTCAGCGGTTTTCGTAAGCACAGTAGACCGCCTCCGGCTCCAGGTCCAGATCGGATTCGAAAGTCAGCACCCCGGCC
>CAZXOR010000010.1:0-11110 GCA_964642395.1 uncultured Methanomassiliicoccales archaeon
GCGCCAAGGGCGGCGAGCACATCCCGGTGGATTTCTTCGGCAACGACACCTGGGACCTCGCCAGACAAAACTCCATCAAGGACAGCAGGTTCATCAGGAGCCAAGGCCCGTTCATGCCCTCGATCCTGGGACCCGAGGAGATGGAGTACACCTCCAGGCCCGAGGTGCTGAAAGAGTTGACCGAGAGGTTCGAGGACCTTGAGTGAGTTCCGCCCCCCAACGATCGTCGTCAACTTCAAGGTTTATGCCGAAGTCGAGGGCACCAGGGCCCTCACTCTGGCCAAGACCTGTCAGAAAGTCTCCAAGGAGTCGGGCGTGGAGATAGCGGTGTGCCCTCCCGTCATCGGGCTGGAGCTTATCGCTCATACCCTCGAGATACCAGTGTATTCCCAGAACGTGGACCCGCTCAAGCCCGGGTCCGGCACCGGGTACGTCACTCCGTCGATGCTCCACTCCACGGATGTCAGGGGGACGTTGGTCAACCATTCGGAGCACAGACAGTCCACAGAGGAAGTCAGAACTTGCATTGAGATGTGCAGCTATCTAGACTTGGTGACTTGCGCCTGCGCCGAGTCTGTAGACGAGGCCAGGGAGCTGGCGGTGTTCTCGCCCAGCATAGTCGCTGTGGAGCCTCCCGAGCTCATAGGAGGGGACGTTTCCATTACGACCGTCAACCCCAAGATCGTGTTCGACGCCGTTGACGCCGTCCATTCGGTGAACACCAACGTGGCAGTGCTTTGCGGGGCCGGGGTCAAAACCGGCGAGGACGTCAGAACCGCCTTGGACCTGGGCGCCAGGGGCGTTCTCCTGGCATCCGGAGTCGTCAAGTCCAAAGACCCCGAGTCCACACTCAGGGACCTGATCAGACTCATCTGACACCCCACGGCGTCTGTCCAAACCTCTTCATCTTTTCCGTATCCTTCAAGACCGCCCCATGGAGGTCACGATAGTTCGGGTCTCCGACGTCATCTCGGTATCGATCGGTCCGGTCTTTCGGGCCCGTCCGAGTTGGATTCAAATCCAAATCTAGCACCTTCGTTAGTTAATACGTAGCGTGTTATCGGTGTTCTCATAGACAACATCGGCAAAACATCGGCAGACTCGGATTCGGACTCATGTGCCTTCCAACGTTAGATGACAGAAAGATCGACGTCGAGCAGACTAAGATCGTGGTTAACGACTTCATGGATACGAGGTTCAACTACTTTAACACAGCCTGGACGACACCAGGAGCGAGAACATCGTCCGTCAGACCGGTCGAGAGACACCCGAAAGAGAACTTCCACCTAGCGACTAAAAACGCCGCGTGGATCAGCTGTGTACCGCGAGGACGCATGCCCCCAGCACATCGCTATAAAGGACGAACCGGACAGAGCGGTGGCAGACCTAGGTATCGCTCCTTATTTAATCGAATTTAAATTATTGTAAGATGCAACCGCTTAATAGGGCACATAACGATATTAGAATCAGTAAATTAATAGATGGCGAAGAATGTTGCTAATTCAGAATGCCTCACATCAATGATGACGCATCCGCGTTCAAAATAGTGATGACACAGGGGGACAACAACTTCCCCGCCGACTACAAATAGAAGTGGGTCATACTTTTCTTGCACCTCACGGATTTTACGCCGGGGTACACGACCAAGTTCATGACCTTTGCCTCGATGTTCGACGAGTTCAAGGCCCTCAACACGGAGCTGGTGGGGCTGTCCGTGGACTCCATCTAAGCCCACATCATGTGGCTCAGGAAGATCCAGGAGCTGGAGTGGAACGGGATTAAGAACCCGGAAGTCATTTACCACTGATCGAGGACGTCAGGATAGAGGTCGTCAAGAAGTACGGTATGATCCAGCCCAGCGCCTCCAACATCCAGGCCGTCAGGTTAATGTTCTTTATCAACTCTGTGAGCAAGATCAAGGCGATCATCTACTACCCCCTGTCTCTTAGAAGGAACTTCGACGAGATCAATAGTGTCATTATTGCCCTCCAGAAAGCCGATGCCGACAACTGCATTACGCCCATGAACTGGAGGCCGGGGAACGACGTCATCATTACCACGGCCGGATCCTATAGCACAGTCAAAGAGCGAGTGGAGTCCAACAATCCCGACATGTACTGCCTCGATTGGTTTATGTGCTTAAGGAGGGAGAAGCCTTTACAGTGAGCTGACGGATAGACGATTGAAACCACACACCTTCAATAGGGCGGGGCCGTTAGCGTCCCGCCCATCCTTCCCAATCCCGCGGGCGAACAGGTACACCATGGCGCCTCCGACCATGAAACCGAACACCACAGCCCAGTAGATCCAGTATAGGGAGACCATAGCGGCCGCAGCGTACATCTCGATGAACACCAGATTCCTGACCAACGCCATACCCAAGGACCAGTTAGGCAAGGCCATAGCTTGGAGCATGTTGGACCCCAGCGGGATGATGCAGTAGAATGGGATGCACAAACTGTAGATCCTCAAGGTTTCGGCCATGTCCCCCCCCCCCTAAGATACTGAGTGCCGTCGGAGTAGGTGAACGGGTACAGGAACGGGTCAGGAACGGTGAAGAGCAGCACGTTAAGCAAGAAGACCATCCATCCTGAGAAGATGATGGAGTAGCTATAGACCTCTTTCATCCTGGGGATGTCCCCCCCCCCTGCCGTAGGCGGTGGACACTACTGGCACCAGGGCGGAGCCCACGGCGTAGGCCGGAAAAAGGGCTATGTTGACAACCATGCTGGGCACTGAGTATACGGCCAGGCCTTCAGATCCGGCACACCAAATGACCAGGTAGTTCAGGACCAGGTTCATGGCGTACATGACAATGTACTCTGCCATCTGCGGGATGCCGACGCGTGCGACCATGGCCATCCGGCAGCCATCCACGCGTATCTCCCCAGAACCCAGGCGGATATAGCTAGCCCTGTGGTAGTACCACAGCCTGAAGACGGTAGAAAGGACCGTGGCCAGCACGGTGGTGACAGAGGCGCCGGCGATCCTATGTCCAGACCATAGATCAGAACGGGATCCAGGACTATGTTGGCGGCGGCCATCACCGCCATCATCACCGTGGCTTTCCTGGCCGCCCCCTCGCCTTTGATTATCCCCGCTACTATGCCGTTAAACACCAGCGCGGGAGTCCCGACCATAATCTATATCATGTAATCGTAAGACATCCGGTGATGTCTTCGATCCGATGAGGACGAGCATGACCTCACACAGAAGACCATGAACGGTGTGAAAGCGACGCTGAAGACAAAACCAAACAGAAGGGCTTGAAGGGCGTTCCCCGAGGCCCCGTCGCAGTCCCTGGTTCCAATGTACCTAGACACAACCGCGGTCGCTCCGACGCCGAGCCCCGTACCCAGCCCGGTGATAACCGCACACAGCGGCGTGCACAGGGACACGACCGACAGCGCATCTATTCCCAGTCCCGAGCACCAGGCCCTGTCCACAAGGGCGTTGACCTGGACGACCAGCAGCGCCACCAGCAGCGGACCGGTCAGTGTGGATGGCTTTCTTGGGGTCTCCCAGGAGCATGGAAATATTGCCCTTCACGGTAATGCCGACCATATCTGCATGCCTGGCATAAATGTCTTAGATGCTAATTGGGTAGGGACCGATAGCACAAGCCATCAGACCCCTACTTGGTTGGCTTCAACACGATGATCTCCTAATCTAATGCCTTAATATAGTTGAACACTTGTTCATATATTCAATTGAGGTATGACCAATAAAGCCGTGCTCAAAATCAAAGAACTAAACTGCGTCAATTGCATCGTCAAGATCGAGAACGGGGTTCAGAAGCTCCTCGAAATCGAGGAGGCCAACGTGGCCTTCATGACCCAAAAGATGACCATCGTCGCCGACGACGACAAGATGAACGCCTCATCGAGGAGGCAACGAAGATCGCCAAGAAGATTGAGGACGACGTCGACGTGAAGAGAATTAAATGAGGGCAATAGAATGAAGGTCTTCGCATGGAGGATGGCCGTCAGCGTCGTGCTCTTCGCAATTGGTCTTGTCTTGCACTACATCATCGACGCATCCGAGCTAGTCTAGCTGGCAGTATTCTTGCCGGCCTACCTCGTTATCGGATACGACATCCTCCTGAAGGCTACCCACAGCATAGCTCACGGGCAGGTCTTCAACGAGTACTTCCTGATGACAATCGCTACTGCAGGGGCGTTCCTCCTGTCCGCTGTCCCCAGCGTGGAGGAGGCCATGTTTCCCGAGGCCGTCGCCGTCATGCTGTTCTTCCAGGTGGGCGAATGGTTCGAGAGGCGCGCCGTGAGGAAGACTAGACAGTCCATTACTGAGCTGATGGACATCCAGCCCGATGTCGCCCATGTCATAAAGAACGGGTCCCTCGATATGGTGGACCCGGAGAAGGTTTCCGTCGGGGACATCATCGTCGTGATGCCCGGCGAGAAGATCCCGCTGGATGGCAGGATCCTTGACGGCGTCTCCACTCTGGACACTCACGCCCTCACCGGCGAGTCGATGCCCAGGGACGTCTTCCCCGGGACCGATGTAGTGTCGGGAACGATCAACCTGTCGTCCAAGATCACCGTTGAAGTCTCCAGCGAGTACGAAGACTCCACCGCGGCCAAGGTGCTAGAACTAGTGGAGGAATCCGTCTCTAGGAAGGCCCCCACCGAGAAGTTCATTACAAGGTTCGCCAAGTATTACACCCCCGTCGTGGTCGTCACCGCACTGCTGATTGCCGTTGTGCCCAGCATCGCCCGGGGTGACTGGACCTCTTGGGTGTACAGTGCGCTCACCTTCCTTGTAGTCTCCTGCCCCTGCGCCCTCGTGATCTCTGTTCCATTGAGCTACTTTTGTGGCATTGGAGCGGCATCTAAGATGGGCATCCTAATCAAGGGCGGCAACTACCTGGAGGCCTTGGCCAAGATAGATACCGTGGTGTTCGACAAAACCGGCACCCTCACCGAGGGCAGATTCGAGGTCTCCGACATCCACGCTATCGACATCCCCGAGGAGGAGCTCCTCAGGACGGCGGCGGAGGCGGAGTCCATGTCCAACCATCCCATCTCCAAGTCAATCCAGGAGGTATACTCGTCCGAGTTCGACGCCTCCGTCGTAGAATCGGCGCAAGAGATCCCCGGTAAGGGGGTCGAGGCCATCGTCCGCGGGAAAAGGGTCCATGTGGGTAACCACGGGCTCATGGGCGAGATCGGCGTGAAGTACTGCACCGAGGAAGTCGCCGGCACCAACGTGCACGTGACTGTAGACGGGAGGTACCTGGGGCACATCGTCGTCTCCGACGTGGTAAAGAGCGACGCCGCCGAGGCCATCTCTATGCTGAAGACCATCGGCGTGAGGAGGATCGTGATGCTCTCCGGGGACTCCGCCAAAATATGCACTAACGTGGGGACGATACTCGGCATCAACGATATCCGCTACGAACTGCTCCAGATCGACAAGACCGAACAGCTAGAGTCCGTGATGGAGGACTGCCCGTCGGGCTCCACTGTCGCTTTTGTAGGGGACGGGATCAACGACGCCCCGTCGCTGGCCCGCGCTGACGTCGGCATAGCCATGGGCGGTCTCGGTTCCGACGCCGCCATCGAGGCGGCAGACATCGTAATCATGGATGACGCTCTCTCCAAAATTCCGGTGTGCGTGAAGCTATCTAAGAGGGTCAACTCCATCGTGAAGCAGAACATCGTGTTCGCCCTTGGGGTGAAATTCGCCCTACTAGCCCTGACCCTGTTCGCCCTAACCAACATGTGGATAGCCGTCTTCGGGGACGTAGGCGTGTCGATCATCGCCATCCTCAATGCCATGAGGTGTATGAACATCGCCAGGTACCAGTATGCTGTGGCGAAGGGCGCACCTGCACCGGCGGAGAACGGCGCCTGACGTCGATACAACACCTGATCCAAACCTTTTCCAAATTCGTTCATTGACGCATTATCGATACCATTAACACGTCACCTGCCGTTTTCGAAGACATGAATGCACTTGGGAAATCCTTGGTTCTGCTGGCGACGATCGCCGCCGTCATCTGCTTGGGGCCAGTCACGTCTTAGGGCACCGATGCGTACGGATGGGCGGACAGACTGTTCCTCTACGAGGTTAACCCATGGACGAACTCCAAGGGGGTCTCCGTGTACAACTACGGCGATTCCTTTGTGGACCTGATCGACTATTATATATCCAACGCCCCCACCCTAGGAGAGTTGGGTGAGGGGTACATCTCCTTCAGCGAGTCCATCATCCAGCCTTAGACGTTCGTCATCATCGCGGTGGACTTAGATGATTCCTGCACATTCGTCGACAAGGAGGGCATACAGCTCTACAGGATCGTCCAAAGCGGCATAGCGTCCAACGGAAGATTCGCCTTGGCCAACATCAGCGACGACGTTTACCTGTTTCTGAGTGACACGATAATCGACGCTGTCTGCTACTGGAACAGGCTCATCGAGGACATGATCCTGTGGGCTAGCAACAGCACTGTTTCCACGAAGAACAACGTGTTCTTCCAGAGACAGGGTACGTTCGACAACGACACCAAGAAAGACTGGTTCAACTACGTTCCCGGACAGACCAACTACGGTTTCGACCCCAACACCAGGTTCGACACTGTGGTCCCCCCATTTCTATTCCCCAATCACGGTAGGATTCTCGTATATGACGCGGTCTCCCAGACTACGGAGTTGCTTTACAACAACGTCTACCTCCTGAACAGTACCAACACGTACAGCATCATCCACGAGATGATGCTGATCAACCCCGACCTGGACGTCCACATTCTCATCGAGGGGACATCCATGGACGGTAGCGCGGTGGTGGCGCGTTGCGCCCCCCCTCCCCTCTTGGCCTTGGTGTAGGACAGCGCCGACGTGAGGATGATTAACATAGGGAACAACACCCGCTTCGTCCAGGACCACACCGAGTACGCCATTATAGACATGGAAACGGTTGTCATCACTTCGGAAAACTGAATCACCGACAACCTCAACAGTTCTGACGACAACGTTTACCGTGGATAAGGGACGGTTATCGAGCGCATGAACTACGCCGAGTATATGTACAACGTGTTCGCCAACAACTTCAACATGGCCTATAGGGACGTCTACAAAGTCGAGAACTACTTCGTCAGCACCGAGCCCGCGGACATGCCCGCTTACATGGAGCCCGGGAGCCTGTTGCTCCCCTCGTACGGCGCACAGATCGTCCCCATCCTGTCCAATGACAACTCGTTCGCCGCCATCAAATACTAGATCAACGCCGCTACCGAAAGGCTGTACTCGGAGCAGCAGAGCCTGAGCAGCACCTACTAGGACCTGGACTATGAATCCTTTCTCGCCTACATGGCGCGGAAGGCCGCCGATGGCGTGAACTGCAGGCTTATCATAGGTACCGGGGTCAAGAACTACAGCGATGTGGAGCTGGTCATCATTGAGACCACGTTCATCATCGCTGCAACCGTCACCACCCCTTATGCCTACAACAAGGGGATCGTCTCGGATGACGTGGCTATCGTTTTGTCCGTAAACTGGACGCCCAATTCGTTCCACAACAACATTGAGGGCGCAGTGGCGATCTACTCCCAAGATGTGGCAGATTTCTTTGCCGAGACGTTTCTGACCGACTTCTACGAGTACTACAATTTCGACGGATTCAAAGTCTACGTGACGCAGATCGAGTTCTCCCACTCCGTGGGGGAAGAGATTGTGTTCACCGTAAGCGTGTCCCCCGAATCTGGCGACTTCATCTACATGTGGGACTTTGGCAACAATTCTGATCCCGTCATCACCTATGTGAACTGTGTGGTTCATACCCCGATCTTCACAGGGGACACAGGAGCGTTCGAGCTCACTGTCACAGTGTTGAACGGGACGACCCCTATCACCGTGTCGAGGGAGTACACCGTCGGCACCACGGAGTCATCCGGCAATATAGTCCTCGGGGAGTTCGGTGAATACCTGTACATAACCATCCCAAACGTGGTGATCCTTCTGACTATCGTCCGGGCGGTCAACAGGTCTGGGAACAAAAGGAAGAGTCGACCAACAGGAAGTGATCCGAACGCACTACTTACGCAGAATGACAGCGAAGGACATCGACAGCGTCTTCACCGTCCTCAACTTAAACCTCGACGACTACTTCGATCCGGATGTGATAGCGTTCTTCCTGGCTCAGTGGCCGGAGGGGCAGTTCGTCGCTGAGTCCGTCACCGATGGGATCGTTGGGGTCCTGTGTGGTGCCAAGCTTGACGGCGACAGGGCCTCCATCTCTCTGCTAGCGGTGGACTCCAGGTCCAGGGGGGTGGGCGTAGGCACCTCCCTCCTGACTGCCCTCAGGCAGGCGTGCGTGATGGAAGGGATCTCAACGATACAGCTCGAGGTGAGGACCACCAACAAATCCGCCATCGAGTTCTACATACACCACGGTTTCTCGGTCTCCGAGAGCCTCCCCGGGTTCTATAATGATGGCGGCGATGGGTACAGGATGATGTTGTCGGTTCTCGGTTCCGAAATCAGTTCTTCTTGAGCAGGATATATACCACAGCCACGCCGACGATAACGATAATCACCACCAGGTAGATGTTCAGGGTATTCTCATCAAAGTCGGATTCCACCTCGCCGTCCGGCGGGACTGTGGAGAGATAGTATTTGCCAAGCCCCGATGCCAGGAACGTAATCTCCCCGTAGGATCTGTCGATGACATCCATCACCCGGCATATACCATCGGATCCATGGTGGTAGACGTAGCATTCCGTGTCTAAGGATGCGGTGTAGGACAGGGTCACCTCAATGCTCAGTGACTCCAAGACGCTGCGGTCGATGCCTGTGATGGTCAGCTCGTAGCCGGAGATGTAGTCCCCGTCCTCCAGCTCCCTGAGGCTTACCATAAACTCGCTCCCGCCCACGTAGAGTGTATCCGGGACAGTAATAACAACCCTCCTATTTCCTCCCTCGAGGAGTACGGATATGAGACTGATGTAAATCGTTTTGTCGGTTCTAAGGATCACAGTGTCATCGTCGGAGGCCATGACTTCAATCCTTCCGTCTGTAGGACTCATGTTGATGCTGTACGCCACGAAGCCGTTTCCTGTCACCGGGGATCCTTGGATGTCGCCGCCCTCTCTCTTCTCGATAATGCCGCTGTTCAGCACATCACCATCGTTCATCAAAACGCTAGACAGGAGCATGTGGCCAGCAGTGACCAGTCTCCCGCCCGGCTCCACTGTGAAGACCGAGTTGGAGTAAATGATAAGCATGGTGTTCAAGTACAGGTAGTGCCCGACTTGGACGCTCATGTCCGTGGCCGAGGCCTGGATGCCATCCTCCTCACACAAGGACACCTGCGTGGAGCCAGAGTAGTAGTTCGTGCTGATGGAGCATATCCTTGGCGTGCTGCCGACGGTGTAGGTGCTGAAGAGGTAGACGTTGCTGTGGGTCCTGTTGGATGTGAAGAAGCAGGTATCAGGGCTGATAGCCATCCTGGGGGCGTCGATCTCTATGTTCCTGGACGAGGAGGGGGTCGGTATGTCCCCGTTCCACAGCAAGGACGGCGTGTCCAGGATCCCTGCACCGATGATGGCCTGGCGAGTTGTCACCGAGTCGTCCACCCACACCGTGACGTCGCCCTGAACGTAGAACGTGTTCATCGCAGATAGGAGACTGTTGCTCCGCGCCTCTGAGTTGGCCCCAATACTGAGGTAGTCCACCGAGCCGCTCTCGAATTTGTAGGTCAGCACCCCCACCACGGACTTCTCGTTGGACATGTAGCCCACCGTCCCTCCAAGAAGACGGACCAGGATGATGTCGTACCTCCCGTTAGATCCGGAGGTCAGCATCCTGTCCACGGACATCCCGTCCCCTATGAGGATGGTCATCGTTCCGACGGAAATCATGTCCTCGGTGGGGATGAGGTCGCCTATGCGGCCGGCCTGGAGATCTAGCGTGATATCGCCCAGAGGACCGAACATGAGGATGTACGAGTTTTCCAGTCCCGACTCCAGGTAGGATGGCACGGTCAGCACCCTGAGGTCGGCCAGCTCCCCACCCAGCATCTCGAACTCCACATCAGTCCTTATGATGTCTTGGAGGGAGTCGGTCTGTATCATGGTGAGGTTTCCCAGGGTGCCCCCGGTCATGACGACGCTAAGGTTCCCGTCGAGGGCAGAGAGCCGGGTCAAGCTGAGGCTGGAGTTTTGCGACACCGAACGCACGGCCCACTCGTAGACGCCGTCGTCAGCGTATTCCCTATAGGTGATGTCAATTGAGGATCTGGTCCCCTCGGATATAATGTAGTCAGCGTACCCGTATGCGTCGATGAGGTCCTGGTTTGGGGAGAGGGCCTCGGCAGGCTCTGCGATTGCTGCTGCCGCTAGGGCGATCGCCATTAGAACAAGAACGGTTAGGATGGTTGCGCGAATGCCCTGACAGACCATGAACCACTGAATGTGTGCTATGTTAATAACAATACCATCCATCGCTCAGTATCACTGCAAGCCGCTGGAGCCCGGATGGTGAATGGGGAAAGAGTGACGAGACGACGCCCGCCACCGTGTTTCTTCAGCTGAACATCGTGTCGTCCAGATGCTCGGTTTGGTAGTAGTAGGAGGACCTCTCCTTCTGTGCGGAGGTCATGTCCTTGGACAGGCCTTTGTTGTAGGAGCCGTACTTCTCGCGAATCTGGTCCTCCACGCTTCTGGACCTCCTGAGCGCCCTGCGGATGTGGTCCCCGGTGATGACCGGAGACTCCTCCATGACAGCGATGTCCCCGGCGGCGCGTATGAGACCGCCCAGCTCCCTGAGCCTGAGGGTCAGGGAGTTACCCTGGTTATCTGCCTTCGCACGGGCTTTACCTTCCTGGATGATCAGCTCCACTGCCTCAACTTCGGCGTGAGGGATGTGTCCGTCCAGGTTGACTTCCTGGGCCACGAACTGGGCGTACTTGGTGCGATTGTGGGGGTTGTCGGACATGGCGATATCCACAAGCACTTCGTACCCCCCTCCGATGATCCTGGACCTCAGCGGGGAGAGGATGTTCTCCAGGTCCTGGATGTTACAGGCAGCCACCAGGATGAAGTCGCAGGGGACGTCGTCCACCTTGACGCTGGCGCCGGCGGACTGGGGGT
>CAZXOR010000011.1:0-10843 GCA_964642395.1 uncultured Methanomassiliicoccales archaeon
AATATAGTACATTATATATCTACAATGTACTATATAAACTCACCTTTTCCATAGTCCAAAACGACAAAAATGTGCACCCGCGACCCTCGGGAGAGGGTCGCAAGACTGGAAACAGGTCCGGAAAACAGTTGAATCGGTCAGGATCCATCCAAAATAGGCGTTGCCACATTAATTTGCTCGATGTCTTAGTACGTCACTGTGGGAAACTTCTGATATACAACATGAGCCCCATTCTAAACCCCTTCTCAACGATGAAGAATTGATCAAGAAGTACAACGACGAGAAGCAGTAGGGATTGCATACTACCCTAGACCTAGGAGAATATAACCATCAGAAAATCTTCAACAGCGAATACATCATGCAGTTAGCCATCGACCTGGCAGACCATATACACATGAAGAGATATGGCGAACCCATCGCCATGAAGTTTGGGGCGGAGCCCAAGGTCGAGAGCTACTCCTTGATTTAGTTCATCGAGACCTCCTGCAGCTCGGGCCACTTCGTCGAGGACACTGATGGCGCCTTCATCGATGTGTTCTCCTGCAAGGAGTTCTCCCCGGAGGCCACATCCCAGTCCTGCAGGGAGTACTTCAGCGCTGGGAAGATGGAATACGCCATCATGTTCAGGGACATCTGAACCCCTTATCTAAACCAAGACGGGGCTCTAGGGCCCCGTACCACCATATTGGCGCTCTAGTCTATCACAAACAAGAAATGCCTCGGGACGGCATCTAGTTCTCAACAGGGATATTATCATCCTCTTTGTGATAGAATTTCCCACAAATTCCATCTGATCAACGGATTTTTGGTATGAAGAGGCCACTTATCTCCTTTTTGTACTAGCATTTCGGTGATACAAGGAGAAATTTTTATCCTAAAAAGGAGAAAAAAGTCGGTTAAGGTTAAATCCTACACTTCTCAATAGCCGCTTATGGAATACGGCAACGAAAAGATGATTATCACTGTCTGTCCCGGAACGACGAAAAGGGACGAGCCCGAGAGGTTCGAGCCTATCGACATCTCCCCGGGGGACATGATATCCATAGTGGGCCCCACCGGATCTGGGAAGACAGCGTTCATCAATGACATAGAGGTCTTCGCCCAGGGCGACACCGTCACCGGGAGGAGGGTCCTCGTGAACGGCGGGGTTCCGCCGGAAGAGTACATCAGAGACCCGGCCTGTAAGCCCATCGCCATGATAACGCAGAACATGAAGTGCCTGGTTGATCTCACGGTGGGCGAGTTTCTGGAGATGCACGTAGTCACCCGCAACAACCTCCGCGAGAACATTGTGGAAGACACTATCGCCATGGCCAACAACTTCACCGGCGAGAAGATCGTTACGGAGACCAGGATGTCCGCCCTGTCCGGCGGGCAGACTAGGTCCATGATGATCGCGGACGCGGTCCTGATCTCCAAGGCGCCGATCCTCCTGCTGGATGAGATTGAGAATGCGGGGATATTCAAGGAGACAGTCATTGAACACCTCAAAGGCCTCCGTAAGGCCGTGCTCTTCGTGACCCACGACCCTTACGTGTCCATGCTCTGCGATCGCAGGATCGTCATGATGGGAGGGGAGGTAGTGTCCATCCTCCGCCCCGGCGATAGCGAGAGGGAGGCTCTAGACAGGGTTAGGAAGATGGACGATGAGATGTCCCTGCTCCGTGAGCGCATAAGAGTCGGGGAGCTTATCGGGAGCGGATCCCTCTGAGGCTGATGGTCGTCGCCGGCCCACCCAGCGCCGGTAAGACGTCGGTCATCAGGCAGATGATAAGGCACCTCACCGACACAGGGGAGAGGGTCGCCTATCTGAAGATCGACGTGGTCACAGCGTTCGAAGATGAGGAGCTGAGAGCGGAGTTCGGGATACCGACCCGTAAAGTCTACTCCGGTGACATGTGCCCGGACCACATGAGCATAATGGTGATCAAGGACGCCCTGGAGTGGGCGGAGGTCCAGGGGTCCACCGTGCTCATCTTCGAGAGCGCTGGGCTCTGTTTGAGGTGCACCCCCTACTTCACCCACTCTCTGGGAGTCTGCATCCTGTCTGCCATCTCCGGAACCCATGCGCCGCTGAAAATGGCGCCCATGATCGCGCTGTCCGACATATGTGTCGTCACCAAGACCGACTTGATCTCTCAGGCGGAGAAGGAGGTCTTTAGAGAGAGCATTCGCAGAGTGTCCCCACAAATGGACATCGTGGAGACCAACGCCATCCAGGGCACCGGCATGAAGTACCTGTTCAGGGTGATGGACTCAGTTCTGGTCCTCTCGGGCAGCACCGACATCGAGCTCAGGGGGATACCACCCCTGGGCGTGTGCACCGTGTGCATCGGCAAAAAGGGTGTCGGGTGGCAGAACCACTTCGGGATCATCAGGAGGCTCGAGGATGCTGACAACATCTACCACGGCGAGTGACTGGACCCCTCCGGGAAGGAACTGCGGGGCTTGCGGGCACACCACCTGTGAAAAGTTCTCCACGGCGATGGCGTTAGGCATTGCGAAACCGTCCTTGTGCCCGTTCTATCATAGGCCGTCCCCGGTGGCGTCCATGGACTCGGTACCGTTCAACTACAGCGGCGTGGACGTGGTCGGCCATAGGTACGACTTCGTCATAAGGTCCCTCCCCGGGGAGCCATCGGCAAGAAAAATACTCCTCCCGTTCAGACCCGACATAGTGGAGAGGATGTGCATCCAGCCGAGGGACATCGTGACCGGCCGCCCTGCTGGCGCTGGATGCCCGGTGCAACATGTGATCCGCGTGCTAGACGTAGACTAGGTCACCGGCGTGATCACAGGGCACGTGGTCGGTCCCGCCTACTCCCGCGGTGTGGACGTTAAAGATATTAGGGAGTACCACATGCTCGGGTTCGAGGGTGAGGCCGTCCCGATCTCCACTGAGCCAAGGTTCGGGGTCAGGCACAGCTTTCTGCCGGGGTTCTGTATGATGGACCGCTCTCACACCGGGCTAGTGAACATGGTCTTGAAGAAGCCGTGGGGAATACAGGTCCGCGTAGAGGACGTGGTGATTTTGTGAGCAAGAGTATAGATTCAATTCAGGAGAGCATAGGCGCCGGGGCCGCCAAGGTCTACACGGCGTCCGAGTTCAAGAGGCTGGTCAGAAAGGGCATGCGCCCGTCCGTGGACGAAGTAGATGTGGTCACCTGCGGGACCATGGGGGTGATGTCCGGCACCATGGCGGTGTTCAGCATCCCAGTGGCCGGCTCCGGGGTGTTCAAATGGGCGGACACGATCGCGTTGAACGGCGTTCCGGGGACGGTGGGCCCGTGCCCCAACGAGTCCCTAGGGCTAGTGGATTGCGTGGTCTACGGGACCGCCAAGAAGGACGACTTATACGGTGGCGGCCATCTGTTCAGAGATATGGCCGCGGGGAAGGAAGTCGACGTGAAAGTGACATCCGAGGGGACGGTTCACAAGAACAGACTAACCCTCTCTGACATCCCGTTCGCGAGGATGATCCTAACCCGCGGCGCGTTTAAGAACTACACATGCTTCACCAATGGCTCTGACGCTCCGTTCACGACCATATTCTCGGGTCCGGAACCCATGATGGGAGGCGAGTCCGAGGCGTCGGTCAGCGGATGCGGGGAGATCAATCCGATCCAGAACGATCCCGGCCTCGATTACCTCCGGCCGGGCGCCGCAATGCTTCTCAACGGAGCACCTGGGATGGTTATTGGCACCGGCACTAGAAGCACCCCAGGGAAGCCAAACCTCTCGGTGGCGGCCGACATGCACGAGATGGACCCCGCATTCATGGGCGGATTCCGCACGTCTGAGGGTCCTGAGTGCCTGACGTCGGTTGCCGCCGCGATCCCGGTCACGGACGAGAAATCCCTGGATGGGGTGTCGGTCTTGGACGAGGATGTGGAGCTCCCCCTGGCAGACGTCAGGGACAGGAGGCCGGTCTACTCCGACGTGTACGCATCAGTGTGGAGGGGCACGGATCTGGACGTGTCCGCGGATCTCTCCAGGTGCCTCCACTGCGGGGAGTGCGAGGCAGACCGCCTGTGCCCCACCGATGCGAAACCGTCCGGGGGTGTCGATAAGGAGCGGTGTGTGTCCTGCGGACTGTGCACCGGCACCTGCCCAGGAGAAGTGTTCTCTGCCCGACTGGGTTCCGTCGATTACGGCGGGAAAATGATTCCGATTGTCGTAAGGCAGTCTTCGAGATTGAAGGCCGAGAGACTGTGCGAGGCCATCAAGTCTCGGGTGAAGTCTGGGGAATGGTATCTGAGGTGTTTCAATGGGAGATTACGAGCTAGTCTGCTTTGAAGGTGGAGAGGTTGTTGACGAGAAGTACACGCTGAGCTGCGGCAGTGGCCACAAGGGCCTGCTAAGGACCCGTTATAGGGCCAAGCAGCTGAACGTGAGGGACTGTAAGGGGATGTTCAAGTTTTATGACTGGCTCCCGGTGAGGTCCACGATTGATACGGAGTCCGAGCCGATAGCGTTTCGTAGTGAGCGCCTGTCCCAGGAGCTGGGCCTGGATAACCTGTGGGTCGGGTTCACCGGGTACTACCCGGAGAGGGGCGGAAAGGTCACATCCTGCACCTTCAAGGAGATGGAAGCACTGCCCACCTTCGCCCGTCTGAGGGATAACGGTGGTGGCACGGTGATCGTGGCTTCCGCCGGGAACACCGCCAGGGCGTTCGCACAGACCGCCAACACCATTGGGAACCCCTGCGTGATCGTGGTCCCGGAGAAGTCCGTGGACAGGCTCAGCGTTACCGAGGATAGAGGTTATGCAAGGCTGTTCACAGTGAAGGGAGACTACGCCGACGCGATTCAGATGGCAGACCGTATCACCGCCATAATGGGCTACGTTCCTGAGGGAGGCGCGAAGAACGTCGCCAGGAGGGACGGCATGGGCACCGTCATGCTGGCCGTGGCCGTAGCCATGGGTGGGATCCCGGACCACTACTTCCAAGGCGTCGGGAGCGGGACCGGAGGCATCTCCGCATGGGAGGCCTCCATGCGTCTGATCGGGGACGGCCGCTACGGCGATAGGCTCCCCGTGCTCAACCTCGCCCAAAACAGCCCATTTACTCCCATGGCGAAAGCATGGAACGCCGGTCGCAGGGAGATCACCGAAGAAGACCTAGGCGCCGGCCGCGACGATGTGGACAAGGTGTTTGCGAACGTTCTGACCAACCGCAGGCCCCCGTACTCAGTCGTGGGCGGCGTCTACGACGCCATGACCGTGTGCGGCGGGAGGTTCTACGAGGTCTCCAACGCGGAGGCCAGGTCCGCGGAGAAGTTGTGGATGTCCGTGGAGGATGTCCGCCCTGACCCCGCAGCGTCTGTGGCCCTGGCGAGCCTGATGCAGGTCGTCGAGGAGGGGCTGATCCGGAAGGAGGAGAGGATCTTTCTGAACGTGACTGGTGGCGGTTTGGAGCGCGCCAAGGAGGAGTTTGGCATGGAAACGGTAAAGCCGACAGCGGCCCTCGTCATGGACATGGACGACTCGGAGATCAAGGGTGAGATGGATGCACGAGCAGGAGGTTGCCGACCAGCTAAGGTCCGCAGGCGTCGACATGGTAGTCAGCCTCCCCTGCGATAAGAACAAGGGGTTCACCGACCTGATACACCGTGAGTTCAGGGTTGTCGAAGTCACCCGCGAAGAAGACGGAGTTGGTATTTGCGCCGGGGCGTACATGGCCGGGAGCCGCCCGATCATGTCGATCCAGAGCTCCGGCATCGGGAACATGCTGAACGCTATGATGTCCCTTACCGCCTACTACGGGCTCCCATTGGTGATACTGGCCAGCTGGAGGGGGGTGGACGACGAGAGAATTGAGGCCCAGAAACCTTTCAACACCAGGATCCCAGAGCTGCTGCGGGTCTATGGCATAGACTGCACCGACATCGCCGATCCCGGGGACATCCCTGCCATCGGCAGGGTGATCAAGGATGTCTATGCTGGCGGCAGGATCTCCGTCGTGCTGATCCGCCCCAGGATGTGGGGCAGGTTTGAGGTGACCAACCTTGACTACCCGTCGAGGAGGCGCAAGATCAGCCTCCGTCTGGAGAAGGAAATCTGCCAGCCGACAATGACCCGCCTGGAGACCATCTCGGCGGTCATGGGCTCCCTGGGCCGGGACGACATCGTGGTATCCAACATCGGCGTCCCGTCCAAGGAGGTGTTCGCATCCGGCGACCGCCCGTTGAACTTCTACATGCTCGGCAGCTATACCCAGGCGACGCCTATAGGCCTCGGAATAGCTCTGTGCACGGACAGGCGTGTCGTGGTGGTGGACGGGGATGGGAGCCTCTTGGGGTCATCCGTGTTTCCGGACCTGGCCTGCGAGATGCCCCCTAACCTGACCGTAGTCTGCGTCGACAACGGAACGTTCGGGTCCACGGGCAACCAAATCAGTCCCGCCTACGACAGGGTGGACATTGGGGTGGTGGCGATGGCCTTCGGCCTCGACGTGGAGACTGTGTACGACCGTGAGGGTGTTGCGAAGGCTATGTCTCACACTGGCCGCACGAGATTCATCCAAGCAATGATTGTTCCCCAGAACTCCAACGCCGCCAACATAGCACTCACGGCAGAGGAGATCAGGGACAGGTTCATGGACGCTGTCAAGTCTCGATGCCGCCTGCCCCTGGAGTCGTCTAGCTCCGGACTCCAGGCCTTCGTGGGGAATCGTCCAAAGGGAATCGAAAATTATCCTTTTTAGGAAAAATACTGCGAATGGTATTAAATCTGGCCCATCGGAATCACGAACCTAGTGAAAACCATGAACAGCAAAGCAGTGGCGGCTATAGTCGTCGTTACAATCGTCGTCATCGCTGCCGTGAGTGTTTACCTCTACCAGGGAAAGGACGATGGCCTTTCCAGCGGAGAGGACACGTACAGCATCATCGGCAGGGTCAACACCGAGGGTTCCGGAATTTTCCTGAACGCTGGTGAGAATGCATCCGAGTATCTCCAGATCATCACCTAGGAGCCTGTTGGCGAGGACTACGTCTTCCAGACGGGCAACCAGTGGATCATATTCTATCCCGAGAATTGGGGCGGCAAGGTCTTCACAGACCCCGGAACCGGTTCCATCCAGCATGTCCAGCTTCAGCAACTCGTTGAGAGAATCATGGGACTCAACTTCCAGCTCTACAGATCCGGATCGACCCTCAGCTCCGACACGGTCTATTATGTCCCCGATGTCGGGACATATGCGGCATACGTTATGCAGATAGAGAACAACCACACCGTCGGCGGATTCATTTGGGAGGCCCAGTACTCCATCGCTCTCCAGGACAAATGCGTGCCATTAGCGCTGACCAATGACCTGTTCCCAGACCACACATGCTGCATCATCGGAGCCAGCGACCAGTACTTGTCCAAACACTCCAACGAGACCATCAGGTTCCTCGCAGCCTACATTGAGGCCGTCAAGAGGCTGCAGGCAGCCAAGGCGGATCCTACATCCGAGGACTATCAGACACTACTCAGGGTCGCCATCGACAAGGTCTCCATGCCCGAGGACATGTCCGCTGAATATCAGAAGGTCGCCATCAAGAACGCCCTGGACATCGTCACATACACCTACTGTGACGACACCACCGCCGCCGATCCACTCGTCCAGTTGAAGGCAGATATCGCCGAACTCGCGGTCGAGTTCCAGGAGCTTGGCAACGTAACCACGACCTTCGAGCAGCTCGGGTTCGACAGCACAGAGGACATGGCCGAGTCCTTCGTCAAGAGCGAGTATATGGCTAACGCCATCGCTGGAGATTACTCTGATGAATACACCACAGCCTTTATATCCGTGGCGGTCATCACCGGCGACATCCACCAACTGGTCATTCACTTTGGAATGGAGCTCGGCATCTTCGCCGACTATGGTCTGGATATCAACATTATCTATCAGAGCAACGGACCCAACGTGTACGCCTCCCTGGCTAACGGAACTGTCCAGTTCGGATTGATCGGAGTGCCTCCAATGACCAGCAACTCTATGAACAACGGTGCCATCGCTGCATGAGATAAGGGGGTCCTGTCCTGTTCAAGTACGACGAGAACAACAAATATCAGAGGTGGACGAGGTCCATGGTCATCATTATAGTCTCATTCTGCCTCTTCGTGGCCATCTGGTGGGTAATGTCCGTCACGTTGAATTTCCGGACCATACCAACACCCCAGGCCACGTTCGATGCTCTTGTCAGCTTTATACAAAATGGCGACAGGGCCACCGGGCTCACGGTTTGGGACTACTTAAGCTCCAGTCTCTTGACCTTCGTTAAGGGATTCATCATCGCGATAATAGTCGCGATTCCAATAGGTCTCCTGCTGGGCTACATCAAACCGATTAAAGAGTTGGTGTCGCCGATGATCGAAGTCCTCAGGCCGATCGCACCAATTGCTTGGGCGCCGATCTTCATCTATACACCGGCTTTCGGTTACGATTGGGGCCCCGCCATGGTCGTATTTATGGGAATCGTCTTCCCTGTGCTAACCAACACCATGTTTGGCGTCCAGAGAATAGACAACGCGTGGATCGACGCATCCAAGACACTCGGCGCCAGCAGCTCTCAAATATTCACGAAGGTCGTGTTCCCTGCCACCGTCCCCTACATTCTGAACGGCATCAAGGTCGGACTGGGAGTGGGCTGGATGTGCATCGTCGCGGCCGAGCTCTATGCCCCGCCGCTGGGAGGGATCGGATACTTCATCTCTAACTCCGCCTCCAACGGGCAGTGGGCGATGGTGTATGCGGGCCTAATCATCGTGGCTATCCTCGGTCTTCTGACTACGGGCGTCGCCGAGCAAATATCCAAGAGGATTTCCAAGAGGATGGGAATGGAATGAGCGAGAACGAACAGATCCAGTCTAACGAGGTCGAGATGATCGGAGCAGTCGAGGAGTGTGAGGAAAATGTTCCAGAGGTGGATGCCGTGGAGGCACCCATCAAGGCATCCAAGGAGGTCGTCGAAACGTCTGTCTCGGCGCTCATCAACACGAGCTCCAATGTCTCGATACTTAGGAACACCTCGTCCTCGAACATCCAATGCCAGGATTCTCAGATCATGACCGTCGACGTCATCTACGGGAACGTCGTCCCCCCTGACACGGACTCAGATATCCTGTTGCCAGAGGGTATCTCGTTCTCCGACATTCACTGTGAGGATCCACAGATCAGGATTGTCGATCTATGTAAGGAGTACCGCAACGACAGATCTGAGACCATCGCCATCCAGGATTTCACTCTGGACATCAGGCCTGGCGAGACCATCTCCGTCATCGGGCCATCCGGATGCGGAAAGACCACCATCTTGAGGATGATCGCTGGTCTGATGGAGCCGACCTCCGGGGCCATCTACATAGACGGCAATCTGTGTGATAAGCCAGGACCTGACAGAGGTATGGTCTTCCAGGATTTTGCCCTGTTCCCGTGGAGGACAGTCAAGCAGAACGTGGAGTTCGGTATGGAGGTCACGGGCGTCTCCAAGGAGGAACGTAGCGACAGAGCGGACAGGTACCTAGATGCCGTCGGACTCGGTGACTTCAAGAACGCCAGGATCCATGAGCTGTCGGGAGGCATGAAGCAGCGTGTCGGGATCGCCCGTGCGCTGGTCAACAAGCCTGCTGTCCTGCTAATGGACGAGCCCTTCGGGGCCCTCGACGCGCAGACCAGGAACATCATGCAAGTCGAACTCCTGAAGATGCTGGACAAGAGCGACCAGACAGTCGTCTTCGTCACACACTCTGTGGAAGAGGCTGTCTTCCTTTCTGATAGGATCGTCATCCTGACGAAGCGCCCCGCCAGGATCAAAGAGATCTTGGAAATTTTTTGGCCCCAACCTAGGGACCGTGCAGACCCCGACTTCATCAAGCTAAGGAAAAGGATCCTCAAGGAGCTCGAAAAAGAGAACGTCATAAATTGACGTGCAAACAAACCCGAGGTCAGCTCCGGATTTCTCGACGATTGATTTTATTATCCCTTCGCAATCATACCCGCATGGGTTCCCATTTCGTCATCAACAGCGGTGTGCATCGGATGCGGGATAGGTCTAGGTGTGCATCAGAGACAACATAGGAATCCGGGAATGCAAAGACCGTCAAACTCTGTTCAGGGTCGTGCTTCGACTGCAGGCACTATGTCACGGTCGGTCTCAAGGAGGCGATCGCCCTCTCGAGTTTGCCGGACGTCTCCATCTCCGACCTGAGGTTTTCTGATGCCTGCATCAGCGGCTCCGACCTGTACGACCTCCTGCTCTTCCGCAGGAGTAGCAGGTGGTTCGGGACGAGCTGGTCAGCCTGAAGGAGTTTCGGAATGCTGTTTATGGCTGTTAGGCAGTCACTGACGACCCAGAACGCCATGAATGTGGAGTTAGCGGTGGTGCAGGGCTGCCTGGAGAAATTCCTCCTTCTGTTGGCAGACGTACTCGGGCCCCTGGCATCGTAGTATCCCCGCATAACACAGTTTGTCGGACATATGGCATCCGACGACAGATCCGGCCCAAACCCGTTCCTGTGGGAGGGCCGCCAAATAATCCTGTCGTTCTTCGCTGAGTCGGTGAACGTGGCCATTTCGATGTCCCGCATCGAGCTCATGGCCTAGGCTATAGGGCTCAGCGGGTTCTACTTCCGGTGAATGTCCAAGGCGGACGCCCAGAACCACGATAGGTTCATGTCGTTCTTCCCCGATATAGATGTGTTAAAGCATCTCAGCGTGATGTTCGTCATCGGACATCTAACCTGAGTTTGTCAGTTGATATCTATACGCACACTCGTATACGTGTGTGCACATGAGCGCGTATGGTAGCATCCGCTGATCGTTCCTGTTTTTTGAGGGAATCCTCGGTTCTCATTTGC
>CAZXOR010000012.1:0-10710 GCA_964642395.1 uncultured Methanomassiliicoccales archaeon
CACGAGGTGACAACCCAGTCTCTTCAGACGGTTTGTTGGCACAATACAAACAAGAAACCAACTCTTATGACTTCTCGTCCCAGAGGACGATGATATCTCGACTCCATGACGAAAGCATACTTCGCTGCACGGGCCGGCATCCACCAGAAAATGATCGGGGCGGTCAGCGACTCGCGCACGTACGTGTGCACCCTTGCGCTTGCGCGTGCATGTTACTGAATGCAAGTTACAAACTCAGAATGCGAAGTGAACTTCGCCCTCTACGCGGACACGTCAAAACCGAGGGTGGACTCCGCATACCTGCCGAGATCGGAGTCATAAAAGGAGATCATCCTGGGATCCATGACTACCAGAACGCATCAGAGAATGAGAAATCCACCCAATATGATGCCGCTGAAACGGCGATCTGCCCTTAGGATCTGGAGCTGATCGAATCTACAGCCCTGCCGATCCAATCCCTCTCAGACAGGGCGTGCTGGTGCATGTAGGACCCGATGGAGTTTCCGGAGACCAGTCCGTCCATCCCGTCCCGGATCCCCAGCCCCCTCCTCACATTGAACCCGAAGCTAGAGCCATCGGATGGGAACACATCGGAGTAGTGGTACTCATGGCCCCTGACCGTCCCTGCGAAAACTGGGTTGGATCCCGTTGCATCTACTGTCACATACGTGGGTCCATGACGGACCCCAGTCATGGAGGCTTCGGCGTCTAAGATGCCGGACATCTTGTAGATTATACCATCCTTGTCCCTTATTGATCTGCACATCGTCATGAGCCCCCCGCACTCGCCTATGACTATTCTCCCCTCCAGGGAGACGGACCTCAACCCTTCCAGGAAATCCGTGTTTAAAGACAACCTATCCGCGTACAACTCGGGGTACCCTCCTCCGAGGTAGTACAGGTCTGCGTTTGGCAGGGGATCCCCGTCCGTGGGGCGGAAGATCTCCACCCTGAACCCAGAGGCCTCCAGGCACTCGATGTTCTCTCTGTAGTAGAAGCAATACGAGTCGTCCATTGGCACGGCAGCCCTCAGGCCGCAGTCCCTGACAGTGTAAGGCGAGAAAATTGGAAGATCCACTGAACAGGACTCGGATATGTCCAGCACCCTATCCAAATCTATGGGATCGGTGAGCTCCTGCAACGAGGTTATCTCCTTCTCGGCGAAGGACCTGAGGGTCCTCAGCCCTAGATACCTCTGCTTCAACGCCTTCTCAGGGCTCTTTGGGATCATCCCCACCAGTTGCACGTCTGGGCAGTACTTCCCCATGGCCATGCACAGCTTGTCGGAGTGCTGGTGACCAGAGACATTGTTCAATATAACGCCGGCGATGTTTACGTTCGGGTCGAACGATCTGAATCCGTTGATAACGGCCGCCGCGCTGCGCGTCAGCGAGCGAGCGTCCACTATCAATATTACCGGGAACCCTAGGAGCTTCGCCAGGTACGCGGTGGAACTTATGTCCTCATCCCCCCTCAGACCCTCGTATAGCCCCCTGACACCCTCGATTACGCAGATGTCTGCGTCCCTGGACGCGTATCCCACCAAGTTCCTGATCGTCCTGTCGCCCATCAGGAAGGAGTCTAGGTTTCTGGAATTCCTGCCGGTGGCGGCGGTGTGGTACATAGGGTCGATGAAATCGGGACCAGCCTTGAACGCCTGGACCTTCATGGTCTTCGACAGGCGGGACATCAGGCCGGTGGTTATGGATGTCTTCCCCACGCCGCTACCGGTGCCGGCCAACACCACTCCCTTCATCCCAACAGCTCCCTGAGGGTATCGGCAGTCTCAAGCGGGACAATGGAGTGGACACCCATGACCATAGTGTGTGACGATATCTCGCCTACCGCCCATCCGTACCCCTGGTTAAGATAGTTCGCAAGCTGCCTGGGCTGGTCCGTGATCAGTATGTCGTCCAGGTCCGTGCCAGGATACGCGTGGCAGATGCCGAGGATTATCGTCAAGTCCGGCTTGAATCCATCCACAGCATCCCTCATCTCCTGACCGACTATGGAGTACTCGTCCAGTCCTCCTATAATTCTATCAATAGTTACTCCTTTTGATTCCAGGTCTCCCAAGATATCATCGCAGTATCCTCTTATCCTGGGCAGGCCCTTGGTCCGGTCCAGGTTAGCCACGAACAGAGTTTTCCCACCCGCGGCCCTTCTGGCACGGTCCACCGCCTCGAACATGTCGGCGAAGCGGTAGGCCAACTCCTTTTTGGCATCCATGACCACCGCCACCCTTCCCCCAGAGGAGAGGATCTCCAGTATCCTCCTGCACACGTGCATCTTGGTGGGGCTGACAGCGGGCTGTATGTAGTCGCAGGATGCCATACCTACGTCCTTCTCCAACTTGGTAGCTGCCTTCATCAACGATATTTGGCGGGCGCACTCCTCTACGTCGATGATGCCGGCGTCCCTGCCGGCTTCCAGCGCTTTAATTGCCCCGCGGGTGTTGTCGCCCATGCACCCATGACAATACACAGGGAAGACGTTAACGTCTATGCCGGCTCTCTTTATCGACTTGACCATGTCCTCACCTATGATCATGCTGGCGCATGTCCCCACCACGGCGACGGTCTCTGGGTGAAACCTCTCCTCTATCTGTTTCAGCGTCCTAATCAGCGGCTCCTCGCCACCGAAGACCAGATCGTTGTCCCTCATGCCCGAAGTGACGACCCTCACGTCGGCGTTCTCCAGGGGCCTAGAGGCCATGAAGCTGCACCCGGCCGGGCCGTGCTCCACGATGACATCAACGTTCATATCGCGCAGTGTGTACATCGCAGCAACAATAGGATTTGGACGTGGATGGATCACGAACTTCACCGATAGGCCTCCTTGACGAACTAGATCAGGAGCCTGATATCTGAGGGAATCTCCGGCCTCCTTCCGTCGCTATCGATTATTACCATGGGGACGTCGTAGGCGTCCACGACCTTTGTAATTTCATCCTTGTCCATCTTGTCGCAGACTTTCCTACTGACGGAGTCGATGATAACCAGGGCGCCGTCTAAAGCGCCCATCCTCTTCAGGTATTCCAGCGTCCTCCTGATGGAGATGTGGGATATACCGGGGTTCCTCTCGCGGACGACGGTCATTCCGCCCTCCCGAAGGATATCGCCTCTGCCGGGTACCCCCTTGAATGTTTCGAGCGATCTCACGACAGATTCCCTCGGTATGCCCATCGTGTGACACACATCCAGGGCTAGGTCGATGGCGTTCACGTACTCTATGTTCATGTACGACCCGTCCAGGTCTAGCTCGGACCTGCCGTCATACTCTATCGCGATCCTAAGGGGCTCTCCGAGCCTCAGCTCAGACAGGACTTCCACCTTTCCCCCGTAGGGGGTGAGGTCTTCGCAATACTGCGACCAGAATCCCATCTCGTCAGAGGACACGATGTTCGCGCCCTTCTGTGTAAATATGTCCTTCTTCGCGTCGGACGCCCTGAGGGTGTTTCTTGCGATTCCGTAATTATCTACAAGATTAGTGACACATGCGATATTCGCTTTCCCGGACCCGCCCAGGGAGACCTCGCAGACCACCGCATCGTAATCCCCGGCGGCCAGAGTCATCAGATACGGCGGCGCGATGCTGACGTATCTGTCGATCCTGTGGCCGTCGTCGGTCCATGGGCCCTCTCCGCAGGAGGAATGCAGAAGAACCCTTTTCCCCGCGTCATGTAGCATCTTCGCAATGAGGTAGCAGGCGCTGGTCTTGCCCTTGACGCCAGTGACCTCAATTCTGAACCTGACGTCATCAATGAACCTCCCGACATCCTCACTGAATGTTACAATCTCCCCCGGATCCGCAACCCCCAAGAACTCTAGGGGACAGTGTCTCGGCAGCACTGTCATATCATATTTTTTGGGAGGGACCCTATCGACGACCCTTATGTCCACGGCCGCTAGCTCGTCTTTCCTCTCCTTAGAGCATGTCCCGTAGACGTCCACGCATGTGACGTCGTCGCCCTCAATCCGGTGCCTTACAGCCAACAAGTCCCCTCCGTGGACAATGTCCAGAATGAGAACGCGCATAGTATCACTCGTACTTCCTGAGCTTCTCGACCAGCACGTTGCAGAGCCTGGGGTCCGCACCCACAGGTACGGCGTACTTCAGCTCCACTTCACGCCCGTCCCTGCGTATAATGCCGCTGTCGGAGAAGTCCTCTATCCCCAGCTTCCCGGGGACGTCCATTGTGAGGTGCTTCCCTAGCGATATGAACAGTGGCAGGGCGACAATCTCCTCCGCACCCTCGTCGATCATCCTGGGGATGACATCCTCGATCTTGGGGTCATTGAACTCGTTGTAGCCCACGTAGACCTTCTAGTAGCCCCTCTTCTCCAGGCGCTTGGCGTTGAGATCCACCACGCTAGAGTTGTAGTTCAGCCTGGAGCCGTGACCCATGACGATGACCCTGGTATCTTTCCCTGGGGTCCTTAGCTCATCTATCCTCTCTTGGAGAATGTCCGTTAGGTTGGGGTCCTCTCCGAAGGGCTGGTCGATGATTATCCTGGTCTCCTTGCCCTCGATATTCACCGTGCCGCCAGTGGAGTCCCTGGGTAGCCCGAAGTGCTTCACAGGGATGTCTCTGGTCACATGCAGCCCGGAGGCCACGAAGAACGGTAGGATGATGATCTCATCGTACCCGTCCTGCACCATCTCCTCCGCCGTCTCCCTAATAGATGGTATGGAGAACTCGTTGAACCCCACGTAAATGTTGTTATATCCCATAGACCTGAGGCGTTCGGCCTGCATCTCTAGCACGCCCTTGTTGTAGGCCATGGTGGAACCGTGGCCGGCTATCATGATTCCTGCAGTCATTTCACTCACCCTCGAACCTCATACCACCGGAGGCGTCCTCCGACAGAGCCAGCAGCTTCCTAGCCAGCTTCCTGTAGGATGCGGCCATCGCCGAATCCGGCGCGCCGTCCACCACCGTGGCTCCTATGTCTTCGCAGCTCTGGACCACAGGATCTCTGGGTAGCCGGTGGATCACGGACGTGCCCATCTCTCCTGCTGCCCTGTCAACGAGGGAATCCTCATCCCTGATGCCGCGGGAGTTCTGAATCAGTCCCCCGAGCCTGGCGTAGCCATCGTGGGTCAAGTCGTTGACTGCATAGGCAATGTTGCTCGCCGCGTATAGGGACATCATCTCCCCGGAGGTCACCACGAACACGTCCCTGGCATAGCCGTTCCTTATGGGCATGGCGAACCCCCCGCAGACCACGTCTCCCAAGACATCGTAGACGATGACGTCCGGCCTGCAAAATCCGATCATGTCCAGCTCCTCCAACTTCTCGAACGCCGTTATTATCCCGCGTCCGGCGCAGCCGACGCCCGGCCTGGGACCGCCGCACTCCACGCACAGAACACCTTTTCTGCCTTCGAAGATGATGTCGGAGAGCTTCGGGTTGGGATCGTCCCTAATCGTCTTCAGGATGGTGGGGATCCACCTTCCGGCCACCGCGCGGGTGGAGTCGGCCTTGGGATCGCATCCTATTTGTACAACCGTGAGACCACGCTCAGCCAGGGCCGCTGACACGTTCCCGACTGTGGTCGATTTGCCTATGCCGCCCTTGCCGTAGATCGCGATCCTGCGCATGGACGATGATTGAGGGAGTCACATTAATACTTTTACTATGAAGAATAACACGCACTGTGAAGCGGCAGTCGGGCCCCAGGTCCTGTGAGACCATCAAATATCGTACAAGCTTATACCTTCCACTATGGAATCTAGGACGTTCAAGATTCCTTCGTCCCGCGGAGACGAATCCCTGAGATGCGCCGCATGGACACCCAAAAACCCCATTGCATCCCTCCAGATTGTCCACGGGATGTGCGAGCACATCATGAGGTACTCCGACTTCGCAACACACCTAGCCGGGGTGAGGGTGACCATCTTGGCCACGGCGGCACGTCAGAGGAGAAGGGGTTCATTGCCGAGAAAGATGGGGACGCCATACTCGTGTTAGACATAGCGATGGTTAACACTCGTGTGAGGGAGGACCTCTCCGGGATCCCGCACATCGTGATGGGGCACTCCAGGACTCTTTCGTGACCAGGAGGTTCTTAGCCCTCCACGGGGGCGACGTTGATGGTGCCATGGTCATGGGCACCGGCCAGCAGCTCCGATCCAAGGTTTTCCTATCCCTGGTGATTGTGAAGATCCGTGCTCCGTAAAGAGGATGCACGGACGCAGCAGGATATTCCACGATCTGGTTTCGGGGAGTTACGACAAAAGATTCAAGAAGCCGGACATACCCCACAGGTGGCTCTGCTTCAACCCGAAGGTTCTGAGATCGTACGACGACGACCCTGACTGCGGGTTCATGTTCACCAACGCCACCTACCGCGACCTGTTCACTCTCATCAGGGAATGGAGTCGGAGGAGGGCTTCAATGGGATCCCAAGGGACCTGTCTGTAATCTTCGTCTCCGGTGCCGACGACCTGGTCGCGGATTTCGGTAAGGGCGTCTCCGAGGCTGAGAGCGCCCTTGAGAGGTACGGCCTCCGCCAGGAAATTAGACTGTATCCGGGCTTGAGGCACAAGATCCTGAATCAGATCAGAAGGGAACGGGTGTACAACGACCTGACGGAATGGATACTTGCGCCCTCGTGCGCCATCTATGATGATCCAGGAACCAGAATCAAGAATCATAACCCCAGCTCCCCCATCAGTTCAGACCTCTCCTCCGGCGTGAGATCCCTAATCCCGCCTATCTCCAGGTCACACAGCTCAATGTTCATTACCCGGACCCTCCTCAAACGGACCACGGTGTATCCGAAGTGGCCGCACATCCTCCTGATTTGGCGGTTAAGGCCCTGCCTGAGAATTATCCTGAACTCCCTGTCCCCTGTTTTCTCCACAAGGCATCTCTTGGTGATTTTGCCCAAAATCGGCACCCCCTTAGACATCTTGTGGATAAACTGATCGGTCACCTTCCTGTCCACGGTCACAATGTACTCCTTCTCGTGCTCGGCGCGAGAACGCACGATCCTGTTTGCCAGCTAGCCGTTGTTAGTCATTATGAGGAGACCCTCGGAATCCTTGTCCAGGCGTCCCACCGAGTAGATCCTCTCCGGGTACCCTATGAAGTCTATAATGTTATCCGGATCCTTCGGGTTGGATGTGCACGTCAGTCCTCTGGGTTTGTTGAACGCAAGGATGATGTCGGCGCCCGTCCTGGTGACAGTCTTCCCGTTCACAGCCACAACATCCCCGTCCAAGACTTTGTCCCCTAAGACGGCAATGCGGCCATTGATCATAACCCTCTCTTCCTCTATCAGTCTGTCGGCCGTGCGGCGCGACGACACCCCGGCCTCACTGATGAACTTGTTAAGACGAACACCCTCTGACATCGCAACCCCATCCCTTCAGCCGTCCTTAACTTTACCGATTCCGTGGGACAGTTTCAATAGTTATAGTGGAAAATTAGCTTCCGTGCACACTATCTCATTTCAAATATTCACTCGGCCTGATGCTGTCAGGGGTCGACGGTGAACCGGTCAACACGGCGGATCCACGGAACCTGTTATCATCATAGCCCGCGGCTGCCTTCAGGTCGCCCGTCCCTCACCCCTGTCCCAATCGCTGTGTTTATCACTGTGACGGGTTTTAGTAGCGATATGGCTTTGTTCTCCAGGAAACCTGCTGGCCCTGTGAAGGTCACCAGATCCGGAATGCACTGGGACACCGAAGACCCATTCATCTTTGCACTCCACCACAAGGATGACTACCTCGCAGGCAACAGACAGCAAGCGCCACCGCTGGCTAAGATCAGCGGCAGGGACCTGGGTAAGGACTACGAGAAAAACTGGGCTTCAGAATGTACCATGACAAGGTGGTGCCCGGGTTCCCCATGCACGCCCATTAGGGCTACGAGACGATCACCCTTGTCGAAAAGGGCTATGTGGACCACTTCGACAACATGGGCATCCAGGGCAGGTTCTGGTTCGGGGATCTGAATGGGTATCGGCCTCGTCAAGGTATAGCCACAGTGAGATGTATCCCCTGGCCGACCAGGAGGGCTGCAACCCCAACGACATCACTCAGATCATACTGAACTTGCCGCTGGAGATGAAGAACGGTCCCAACTCCGTGAACACAGTGTGGGCCGCTGATGTCCCGATCGTGAATGGTGATGGCTGGTCAGCCAAAATAATATGCAGGACATTCGGTGGCATTTCCGTCAAGTCCCCCTGCCGGCTCTTCTGAGCCCACGGGAACCACGGCATCAGGATCGTCAGGTTCAGAATGGACCTTTGCTCCGTCCTGGAACTTGACCCGGCCGCCAACAGCGCCGGCAAGAACCTCTACGTGATATCTGAAAAATGAGTCGACGTGGGTGGCGTGCCGGTGGAAAACGAGAGCAGGGTCAAGTTCCTGGAGAACAAGGTGGAGAGGATAACCAACAGTTTGGAAACCTCCGTCCTGTGGCTCTTAGAAGGTAAGCCCATAAACCAGAAAATGGCCCCCTTCAGCCTGGTATTCCTAGCAAATGAAAAGAAATCAGGAGGGGGCTGGACGAGATCCGGCTCAACGAGTACCACGAATAGCAATGAGAGTTCGTGGACTGGACCCAGCCCCTGGGGATCGGCAGGTTCATACTGTATCCAGACGGGGCCGAGTGCCAGCCCTGACTGCCTTTCCGTATCTGTGGTACATTATTAGCAGCGTGGAGTTTGCTACGACGAAAACCGACCCCACGTTATGCATCAGCGCCCCCTTCACCGGACCGGGGATCCCCGTCACGGACAGGGCCACGGCAATGAAGTTCCACACCAGCGAGAACGCGATGTTGAACCTGACCTTAAACATCATCTTGCGGCTGATGTCCACTGTGTAGGGATAATCTTCACCCTGTCGCCCATCAAGGCTAGATCGGCCACGTCCACGGCGATACCCACCTAGGCCCTTTTGAGGGCCGCGACGTCGTTGACCCCGTCGCCCACCATCCACACCTTATGCCCGAAGTCCTGTATCTCCTTGATGACGTCTATCTTGGTCTCCGGGGTGCACTCGGCTCTGTACTCGGTTATGCCGGCGGAGCCAGTGATGTGCGACGTTGCGCGAGGGTTGTCCCCGGTCAGCAGTATGGTGCGAACGCCCATGGTGCTCAGCTAGATCACCATGTCCCTGGAGCCTTTCCTTATGATGTCGGACGGGACATCATGCCATAGAACCTCCTGTCCACGGCCACGAACACCGATATGCACCCTCTCTTGTAGAGATCATTCACTTTGGCTCTGCTAGCATCGGGCATCTCCACATACAGGTCGGCCATCATGGCCGCGTTCCCGACCGCGACTCTCCTTCCCCCCCCCCCCTCCCCCCACGATGGCGTCCACGCTGCGTCCCACTATGGACACAAACACCTCCGGGTTGGACACGGTAGCGCCTTCCTCTCTGCAGTGCGCTACCATCGCTTTCCCCAGGGGATGCTCGGATCTAGACTCGGCGGAGGCTACCATATCGAGTATGTCATCCGCGCCGGACTCCGACGAAATGTCCACTGCCGCAGGCCTGCCTTCGGTGACGGTGTCGGTTTTGTCGAACGTCAGAGTGTTCATCTGGGACAGCCTCTCCAGTGCATCCCCGTCTTTAACCAGCAGCCTGTACTTAGTCAGGTTGCCTATGGCAGCGGCGACCGCGGTGGGCGTCGTCAGGATGAAGACGCAGGGGCAGAACACGATCATGATGGTGACTGTCCTGTAAATGTCTTGAGTGAAGTTATACGTTAGGATCATCAGGACCGTCACGATCAGTACAAGGCGGACGGCCCAGTGGTCCGCGGTGCGGACCATACGCGTCTTTTCAGCGTCGGTGGACTCGATCATCTTGGCCATGCACTGCAACGAAGGTCCCCACTCTCGCGCACCACCCTCATGTCGAAGGCACCCATCTGGTTAATGATCCCGCTGTAGACCTCGTCCCCCGCGGTCTTGTCCACCGGGATCGACTCCCTGGTGATGACTGCCTGGTCGATGGAGGTGGTACCCGAGACTATTATCCCGTCCACGGACACGACCTCGCCGGGCAGGACCCTGACGACGTCCCCTACCCTGGCTTCCTCTACGAACAATATGGCCTCCTCATCTCGGACAAGGCGGATGGTCTTAGGTGTGAGGTTTATGAGCCTTTCCATCCCGCGATTGACTCTCCTGGATGAGTACTGCTCTAAGCAGTCCTCGATCTATATGATTGAGGCCACCTCTCCTGCGGCAAAGTACTCCTGCAGGAGGACGGACGCGATGATCACCAGCGACACCAACATTCCCGCTCTGATATCGTGGTTGATCACCAGCCTCTTCATGGCCCTCAGTATGATAGGGAGGCCGCAGAGGACGATGGCCATCCATACTAGATCGAACCATTCCATAGGCGTGATACCGAAGAACGATAGTACCAGCGCCACCGCGGACACGACCATGAGTAACACGGAACGCTTGAAACTGTTGTTCCAATTGTCTGAAATCGAGCCCATTCTATCGAATTGGGGGTCTTACCTTACGCCGATTTATAGCCATTGGTACCCCGGATGGGGAACGTATAACACATCCGAGATCGGTGCTAATTGGGTGGCAGAAATTTGCCTTCGATGTTATCGTGTGTCATTTTGATTTTGTTCGTAACACCCCCATCGGGGGCGGGTGTTACTTGAAGTGCGCCCAGCATGGAAGTGAGTCTTGGAGGTGAAAGTTCTCTAT
>CAZXOR010000013.1:0-10584 GCA_964642395.1 uncultured Methanomassiliicoccales archaeon
AAAAAATGCCCGAGGAGCCAGAGGTCAAAATGCCCCGCGGACGTCCGAAGAAGGCGCCTCAAGATGAGGGCTTAATACCGTGATAAGGGAAACTTCTGTGCAGGTCCTGAAGGGCGTCCCGACTGCGGGGACGTGGCCGACAAGGTCTGCATTTGCGCCGAGATGTTGCTGGACCTGGCGGGATGTGAAGAGGCGCTGGTAAAGTTCAGGGAGATCGTGGCCACCCAGGGCAGTAATTCGAAGGTATCGTCCTTCGACATAGTCCTGGGGAGGTTCTTGGCCGACGTTATCTCCGATAGGTCTGGTTTAGTCAGGAGGATCTTCAACAAGGCTATAGTGTAGATGACCAAGGCCGCGGGAGCGCCCGGAGACAAAGGTTCCAGCGTCGTCCTCCATAAGAAGTTGGGCGCCAAGGTGCCGTCGGGGACGTGATCATAACTATGTTCGCGAACAGCTGGGACAAACTGAAGTATGTGCTGGAGACCGCCAGCGCAAGAGAATTCGTGGACATCGGGAGCATGGTCATCGACAGGGTCGAACTAGGGCCTGAGCGATGCATAGGTTGTAGTTGGATTTAACTAAGTAGACAATCTGCTACGAGCGGACGCCGGGAACTGGCGGAAATCGTCTGGAATGGATGACGGCATCATCGAGGCTTATGACCGTGAGGAGCGCGCGCTGTACAACCCGCGTGACTGGATAGTGGAGGGCTGCATGTTCGTTGACTTCGCAGATGGGGAGTCCGCGTTGAAGGAGTACCGCGATATCGAGGTCGCCGGATGTACCTTTGCTCTCAGGTACTCCTTCTGACACGCCAAAGGGTTCATGATGGACGATTGTAGGATGGAGGCACCTGTCACGCACCCCTGTGGTACTGCTCCGACGGGCACATCGGGGGTGCCAAGATCTGCGGGGTTAAGTGCTTTAGGGAGTACGATGGTATGCATCTCGAGAAGTGCAGGATCGAGTCCCCGGAGTTCGGATAGAAATGCAGAAACATCTCGATGAGGGGGTGCGAGCTGACTGTAGAGTACATGTTCCTGGACAGATCTGGGATCGATATCGAGGGCTTCTCGCTCAATAGGAAGTACTCGTTCCTACATCTCGGACGTTCGGAGAATGGACTCGAACATTAATACAAAAGACGAGTTCTAGCACAGCAGAAATGTAACGGTCAAGGACTGCGAGATCGGAGGGCAACACCTCGGATAGTACTCCGAGAACCTGAGCTTAGTCCGGTGCAGGATATCCGGAATCCAGCCCCTGTGCTACTGCAAGGGCCTGAAGCTTGTGGACTGCACCATGGAGGGCACTGACCTGTTCTTCGAGTACTCCAACGTCCAGGTGGATGTCAGGGGCGGAGTGCTCTCCGTCAAGAACCCGCGCTCAGGGAGGATCCACGCGGGATCCATAGGCGAGCTGGTTATTGGCGACCAGGCCATGGAATGCTAGTGCGAGATCGTTACAGACGACGGCGGATTCGACCTCAAGACATGACAGGAGACAATATCAATTGAGATGAACCATGTAATCTTCCCCATCCCCCCTGGGGAGAAGAACGACGCGTATGTGCAGTACTTTATTGAAGTTACCTGAAGATGCTCATCACCGAAGGCGTCTAGATTGAGGACGTGACATTCAAGCCCGGGTGCTGAAACAACTGGTACGTGCACAACAATGGTAGACGATCCTCCTGATCACCGCCGGGCTCGGATAGTGCCAGGAATGGGGGTGGCCCGCCAGGGAGCTCCATGCGAGGGATATGGTGAGTAGCCCGCCGGTGTGAAGCACTGGCACGGCTAAGAACAATTGGCTCGCCCACTGGTCGCGGTGGGCCTTTCCGAAAACGGCATCACCACCTGGATAAAGACCGTCAACGACGAGCAGTATTCGAAGCTCGAATGAGCCAGAGAATTCATAGCAAACCCATTCCCCTTTTTCCATTTTTACAGGGCACCGCCGTCCCCTACTGCATTCGTCTGGATGGATTGCACCGATTAACTTTTTTACAGTTGGATGTATATATCAAATAATTTATATTTCGACTCTGATCATCAACTGCCATTGGTCTTAAGATCGGTTTAATAGTCTTCATCATGAAATTTCCTCCTTTCCAACCTGTGGCACCTTTCTAATAACATCATGCGGATGTCGAAACGAACGGGCAATCATCTCGAAGGTCTCCTGTGACCGCACCCAGGGCAGATGCCGTCGTTGCCAAACCATGGCTGCAGTTGCTGTAGATCCTCTAGTACATCACCATGTACATGTTCAAATTAGACCATTTCGCCCTATCGTAGACAAGCGCGAATATCACCACGAACATCATTATGCTCGATGACACGTGCTCATTGCCAGCATCATCGACGAATCCTCCGGGTCATTCGCGTATACGTACACGCAGTACGTCAGCAGCGCCATCAGTGGGATAAGGATCAGCACCATTGCAGTCATATGAGATTCTCTGCTTCATGTTAATCCCCTTGAACCACTCCTCCGGGTCGGAGGTGTCACGGTTCTTGTGTGCGATACCAGGGTATTTAAAACGCACATCTGAAACTGTCCTGTTCAAGATAAAATTATCCTTTATGCTTATGGAGATGTCGACATGGCGCATACTACTTAGATGATAGTACCAATATACGTTTTACTTCAACGACGCTTTCGTTTGTATTCCTCTAAATTCAGGGTTGAAACTCGAGTAACCAAGAATTGAGTTGGATTGATTTATGGCATATGAATCCTGCGACATACAAGACATTCGTTCAATGCTCTAAGAGTGACAAAGTTTTGAAAAAGCGCAGCATTACCAAAGATGTGAATTTTTAGGAGGTGTGCCACATCTCGTACAATCGTACCAGGGTAGATAACACTAGCGTAGAAACTCAGACGTAGATTCGGATGGACTCGTCAATATCTTCACTGAAATTGAAAGTCTGTAGTTCTACACGTGTCTGAGAATGAGTGATTACGCTCCGGGGACCATTATAATCGTCCAGTTACAACTGTATCTGATCATGGATGTTGAACGCCGGATATATGGGCGCCCCGCGTGCGGGGCACTCTGCAGGGTGCATCAGTACAAGAGGAAATTACTCGCACACCAGGTGCTAAATAAAGGTCATCGTCATAGAAGCCCACGTCCCAAAGCTCAGGTATGAGACCTACGACGGGTATCAACAGATACTCATCCTATGGGCCAGGCTCTACACGTATTATACATGAAGATGCTGGAGGGAGTTTTTCACGCTACTCGACGACTTCATGAACAGGACCGCTGAGTTGAGCGGGATCAGGATGTGTAGCTTGGAACATTATTATATACAGGGTTAACCAGGCCCGTATAGGATCATCGACGAGACCTCGTCCAAAAAGGGCCATAACTAAGTCACCGTGGTATACGACCAAGACAGGCGGATCATATTCGTCTGTGAGGGGAAGAGCTCAAAAATGGTGGATTGTCTCATCGTGTGACTGGAGACGCACAACGGGAAAAGGGATAACATCGGGTTCGTCAGCTGCAACCTCGGAGAAGCGTACCCCTTCGGGGTACGCCGTAACTTCCCCAACGCTAAAATCGTATATGACGAGTTCCATGCCATAAGCTCATCGTCGAGGTCATGGACGACACAGTTCACCAGGCCGTGAAGAGCCAGGCCATCAAAACCAGGTACCTGATGAGGATGAAGATATCGAAGCTCTTCGGGGAGCAGCTGAGGGCGTTAGAACGTTTCATCGAGAACTACCGCGAGCTGGCTGAGGACTACCGCCTCAATAACGTGTTCTCGGACATCTACAAACAGTCCAACAAGCAGTCGGCATCGGAGGTCCTCTGGTACCACGACGTCCAGACGTTAGGCACCCAGGCTATGAGTTGAAGACCGCGCCCGAAAGCATATACTCACGCCAGGAGGTCGCGTGGTACAACAAGAGCATTAATAACGGCTTCGCCGAAGTCGTCAACAACATACAGATCACTCGCAGGATGGCCAAGGGGTTCAAGAACATTGACTACTTCATCACCATAGTCTACCTCTGCAACTGCAAGCTTGAGATATCCTTCGACTGAAGTAGTGGCTGTTCCAATTGTTAAACAGGCGCTTGGTTTCGGAATGCGGAGCATTTCTCACCCAAGCGTTACTTTCCTACAATAATTCTGGTTTACCTGGTTTGGTTTAAATTCCTGAACTCGTCTTTTCAACCCTAATTACATAAAGCCAGAAATATACCTGAGTCTCTGCGCTAGTATTATCTACTCTGTATGATTATGCGAGATGTGGCACACTTCTTGAAAGTTCACATCTTTGGTGTGCCGCGCTTTCTCAAACATATTGTCACTCATCTGGCATGGACGAGCCTTGTATGTCGCAGGATTCACACGCCATAAATCCAAATCCAAGTTAATTCCTGGTATTCAAGTTTCAACCCTGAATCATATAGAGGGGGCGGATTTGGATGTATGGACCCAAGCTTTTATCACATCAATCTACATTGGGGTGCTGAACACAGGAGGGTGAGGCTTTGGAGAGGATTCGTATGTCGCCGATAGCCCTGTCGCCCGGGAATCGCCTGATCGTCGTCTTTGGCGGCGGGAAGGTGGCTCTCCGCAAGTGCAGGCATTTCGACGGGTTCAGGATAAGGGTCGTGTCCCCCGAGGTCCTGCCGGAGCTCGAGGAGCTGGCCGAGTCTGTGGCCAGGGAGGCCGTGGACTCGGATACCGTTGGACGTCACATGGAGGGTGCCGACATCGTCGTGGCCGCCACGTCCAGCCACGAGCTCAACAACGCCATTAGAAACGTGTCCATGTCTAGGGGCATCCTGACGAACTCCGCCCACGGCGGTGGGGATGTCTTTATACCCTCTACGCTGCACCGGGACGGGTACACCGTCACGGTGTCCTCTGAGAGGTGTGTGCCCGTGTTCCCCCCGTACGTTATCGCCAGGATCAACGAGTTCCTGGACCCGTCCTACGACGCTATGCTGGAGCTGTTGGTGTCTCTGAGGAAGGTAATACGCGACAGGATTCCCACACAGCCCGGTAGAGCGGAGTTCCTGGCCGGGGTGCTGGCCGACCGGGACGTATGGGACCTCCTGAGAGATGGGGACGCCGCCGGCGCGGAGTCTCTCGCACTCGAAAAGAGCGAACTCAGATGATAGTCAGCATGCATGTCACCTATTCTTCCGCCGGGGGCACGGAGGGTCTGAACAACATCGTCCCTGTCCTGGAGGCCGAGGTGGGGAAGCGCGTTAGTCTTATAAACCAGGTGTCCGAGTACATCGTAGTCAGGACCTGCAACCGCTTCGAGGTCTACACGGCCACGTCCGACAACAAGACGGTGTCCGACTACCTCTGGACGCTGATCAAGAGCATTGTCCCGTCTACCAACATCGCATACATCCTGGAGAACAAGGAGAGTATCAAACACCTGTTCAGGGTGGTCTGCGGCCTAGACTCCCTCATCGTGGGGGAGGACCAGATCCAGCACCAGGTTAGGGAGTCATACGCCAGGGCAAAGGAGGAGGGTCACGTGGGCCCAATGCTTACCCGTCTCTTCGACAAGGCCATGATTGTCGGGAAGAGGGTCAGGTCCGAGACCGCGCTGAACAATGGTGCCGTCTCCGTTGGATCGGCGGCCGTCGAGCTGGCCGAGAGCAGGATCGGGGACCTTGGAGGGAAGGCAATCATCATTCTCGGAGCTGGGGACATAGCCTCGGTCATCTCCAAAAACCTCATTGGGAAGAACGTGGGAACAGTCATCATTTCCAACAGGACCTACAGTCGCGCCATCGAGCTGGCGGACGAGCTGGGAGGGAAGGCGGTGAGCATGGCCCGTCTTACCGAGGCCGTGGCCGAGTCGGATCTGGTCCTCGTTGCGACGGACGCGCCCCATGCGGTTCTCCACAGGCACCATGTGGCGAACGCCATGCGCATGCGCCCGGACAGAAAGCTGCTGATCATAGACGTGTCCATCCCCAGGAATACCGACAACGACGTCGCCGAGATACCAAACGTGGAGTTGGACAGCATGGACGCCCTCCAGGGCATCGCTATGCGCAATGTCGAGCGCAGAAGGAACGAAATAGTCTCCGCGGAGAAAATCATCGGCCAGGAGCTGTCTAGGCTGGACGCGGAGCAGAAGGAGTAGATAGCAAACGATGTGATCCGCAGGCTGGGGATCAAGCTGGCCGGGATTCGGGAGCACGAGCTTGAAACGGCCATGTCCAGGGCCGGCTCGATAGACGTCCACGAGCTACTGGAAGACTTCTCCAGGGCTCTAACAAACAAGTTCACCGCCGAACTCTACAAGAATCTGAGGGAGGCATCGCGTGACGGCCGCATCGATACCTGCAACGCGGCCGTTGATCTTTTCGGACTGAGGAATGTATAATGATAATGTGCCCAGACGTGCGCATGAGGAGGCTCAGACAGAGTGACAGGATGAGGAATCTGGTGGCGGAGACGAGGCTGCACCCGGACAATCTGGTGCTACCGATCTTCTTCGACACCAACCTTGACAGGATCAAGACCACGGACTCCATGCCGGGTGTGGAGACGTACCCACTGTTCGGGTACGAGGGCATCGCCGGGGACATTCAGGACGCCGGGGTCAACTCGGTCCTGGTGTTCGGCGTCCCATCCCACAAGGACGTCTTCGGCTCCGGGGCGTACAAGAAGGACGGGGTGGTCCAGAAAGCCATCGCAGGACTGAAGGAGTGCTCCGACATGCTGGTCATCGCCGACCTTTGCCTTTGCGAGTACACGGACCACGGCCACTGCGGGGTATTGGATGACTGCGGTCGCGTCATGAACGACGAGACCATCGAGCTCTACAGTAGGACGGCGGTGTCCCAGGTCGAGGCCGGCGCCGACGTCATCGCTCCCAGTGGTATGATGGATGGCCAGATCAAGGCCATTAGAATCGCCTTGGACGACGCCGGGTTTAAGAACGTTCCCATTATGGCGTACAGCGCCAAATTCTACAGCGCCTACTACGGGCCCTTTAGAAACGTGACCAACTCTGCGCCTGGTCAAGGTAACCGTGCGGGGTACCAAATACAGTGCGGCAACAGGCTGGAGGCCATGAGGGAGATCGAGCTGGATATCGCCGAAGGCGCGGATATAATCATGGTCAAGCCCGCCGGCCCCTACCTGGACATAATCCGGGATACCAGAGACAGGTTCGACCTGCCACTGGCAGCATACCAGGTGTCCGGGGAGTACGCGATGATCAAGGCCGCAGTGGCCAACGAGTGGATCGACGAGGAGAGGATCATGATGGAATCTATCCTGGGTATCAAGCGTGCCGGCGCAGACATCATAATCACATACTACGCGAGGGAGGCTGCCAGGCTTCTGTGATACCATGGACAGATCCCAGGAGCTTTATTCGGAGTCGTCCAGGCTCACCCCGGGCGGCGTGTCCAGCCCCGTGAGGGCATTCAAGCCGAACCCACTGTTCATAGAGTCCAGCAACGGATGCAGGGTCGTCGATGCCGACGGGAGGGAGTACATCGACCTCTGCATGGCGTACGGCCCGCTCATCGCCGGCTACGCCAACCCCACGGTCATCGACGCCGTCAAGGGGCAGATCTCAAAGGGCACTGTCTACGGCGCCCCCTCCGAGCCCGAGCTGAGGCTCATCAAGAAGATAACGTCTCAGGTATCCTGTGCCGACATGGTCAGGCTATCCTGCTCTGGCACCGAGGCCACCATGCACGCTATCAGGGTGGCCCGCGGTTTCACCGGTAGGGACGACGTGGTTAAGATGAGGGGAGGGTTCCATGGCGCCCACGACGCCGCGCTGGTGAGCGCTGGCAGCGGGTTCGCGGCAGGCGTACCATCTTCCAAGGGGGTACTGGCTGACACCGCTAGGCACACCCTCACTGTGGAGTACAACGACGTCCAGGCCATGGCTGACCTTCTTGAGAAGGAGAAAGGAATCGCCTGTGTCATCATGGAGCCCATCCTCGGGAACGTGGGGGTTGTCCCTCCGAAGAAGGGCTACCTAGAGGAGGTCAGGAAGATAACTGCCGAGAACGACGCGGTTCTGATCTTTGACGAGGTGATCACGGGGTTCAGGGTCGCTGAAGACTGCGCCCAGGGCAAGTTCGGGGTCACCCCCGACATGACGACCATGGGTAAGATCATCGGCGGTGGGTTCCCCGCCGGCGCGTTCATGGGAAGGAGGGAGATCATGGAGAACGTAGCCCCTCAGGGTCCGGTGTACGTGGCCGGAACCTTCGCTGGCAATCCAGTCTCGGCCGCAGCTGGGCTGGCACAGATCGACCTGATGCGCTCTGGCGGCAACTACGCAGCCCTGGATAGGAGAACGGACGCCCTGGTCTCCTGCATAAGAGAGTCCATGGCTGACGCTGGCGTGACCGGATGCGTCAACTCCATCGCATCTATGTTCTCCATATTCTTCGGACCCGAGGAGGTCACGAACGGTTCCCAGGCCGAGACCGCAGACCGCGTGATGTTCGACAGGCTGTTTAGATACATGCTAGACCATGGCGTCTATCTGCCCCCGTCCGCGTTGGAGGACGAGTTCATGTCCATCGCTCATGACGACGAGGTTGTCTCCCGGCTAGAGGAGACATTCAAGGGATTTTTCGCCGAGGTGATAAGTTGAGGATAGGCACTCGTGAGAGCAGGTTGGCCATGAGGCAGACGGAGATATTCTGCCGGAGGATGGCGGAGCTCAACCCAGAGGTGGAGTGCGATGTTGTGGGGATGAAGTCCCTAGGCGACATCGACCTGACATCACCACTGAACCGGATGGTCGCCACCGGCGCCTTCGTGCGCGAGCTGGATGAGGCCATGGTCAAGCACGAATTCGACTGCTCCGTGAACTCGCTGAAGGATATCCCCATTGACGTCCATCCTGACCTCATGGTAGTCGCCATATTCCCCAGGGACTCCGATGAGGACGTCATCCTGCCCTGCCCGCTGGAGGACCTGCCGTATGGAGCTAGAGTTGGCACGGCGTCTGTCAGGAGGGAGAGCATGCTTCGCGAGGCCCGCCCGGACCTGGAGATTGTCCCACTCAGGGGGAACATACACACCCGCCTCAGGCGTTTGGACGAGGGCGACTTCGACGCAATCATCCTGGCCAGGGCGGGATTGGACCGCATGGGGATCGACCGCCCTATGCACGTATTAGACAAGAAGAGGTTCATCCCTGCGCCCGCACAGGGCGCCATCGCCGTGGAGTGTAGGAAGGACGATGAGGAGATGAGGAGGGTACTATCTAGGCTGGACGATTTCCCTACCAGGATCGCCGTCGGCGTGGAGAGAGGGATAATGAAACTCATGGGCACGGGATGCTCTTCGCCTGTGGGGATCAACGCCGTCGTGGACGGCGACACCGTCCATGTAAGGGCGGTCTCATACGGGTACACCGACGAGCCCAGAAGGGTGGAGGCCGACATGGCTTGTGACTATGTCATGGACGAGCTCTTGGACATCGCGGAGTATCTCACAGGTAAGAGGGATTTGGTATGACAGGCAAAGTCTATTTAGTCGGTGCAGGACCCGGCGACCCTGGGCTTTTCACCGTTAGGGGTCTGGAGCTACTGAGGGCTGCGGACGTCGTCATGTACGATGCCCTGGCGAACCCAGAGCTGCTGAAGGAGTGCAAGGAAGGCATTGAGCTCATCGACGCCGGCAAGAGGGCCAGGGATCACCACCTTAGCCAGTAGCAGACTAACGAACTGCTCGTGAAGTATGCCCAGGAGCGGAAGGTGGTGGTGCGCCTTAAGGGCGGGGACCCGTTTCTGTTCGGTCGCGGCGCCGAAGAGGCCGAGGAGCTCAGGAGAGCGGGAGTGGAGGTCCACGTTGTTCCGGGGGTCTCGTCGTCTATATCTGTTCCGGAGCTGGCCGGGATTCCCGTGACCCATAGAGACCACACCTCGCTTGTGACCTTCATAACCGGACACGAGAAGGCAGACAGCACCGAGGATAGGGTGGACTGGAGAGCCCTCGTGGGAGGGCACGGCACGCTGGTCATCCTAATGGGGCTCGGCAACGCCGGGCACATCTCCCAGCAGCTGATCGAGGGCGGTATGGACCAGGACACACCGGCGGCGGTAATATCCAAGGGGTCCACTACAGAGCAGAGGGTGGCCGTGACCACTGTGTCCAAACTGGAGTCCACCATCAAGGACAACGGTCTAGAGCCCCCGGGCATTATGGTCGTGGGGTCAATTGCCAAGATGCGCGACATCCTGGGAGACATGGCATGACCGTACTGGGATTTACCCGCCCCTCCAAGAGGATCAAGGACTCCGTGAAGGAAGCCGAAGAGCTGGGATTCACGGTGATGGCCGCCTCATCACTGGAGATAGTACATGGAGATGAGTCGGAGTTCAGGAGGCTGGAGGAGTCCCTCACCGACGGGTGTGTGACAGTGTTTGGTTCATCTACGGCCGTAGAGGAGTGCCAGAATTTTTTTGGTGACCGCTTTACCGAGGTGTTCGGGGGCGCCAAAATAGTCTCCATAGGCCCGACCACTACTAAGAGGCTGAAAGCCGTCGGGTTCGATGTGGACGCGGTGCCGGAGGACTTCTCTTCGTACGGGCTGG